>CAYSBA010000063.1:0-7015 GCA_964429075.1 uncultured bacterium | reverse complement strand
ATTTTATAGTAAGGTACAATATGATCTTAGAAGATTAACTGAATAGGCCCATTACACCTTTTGCCCACCATTCATCAATTAAAAACTGCATACGACCAATTAAAAGAGAGATCCTTGCCATTACAGTGTATCCAAATGCAGCACCAAAGGCAATCATAAGAAAATAGATCCCTATCTTGGCAATCCTGCCAAAGGTACCTTTATGTTCCTTGGAAAAGTAGAAGTATATCAGTCCTGTACATATGCCTATAAACAGGATTGTGTTGTTCAAAGAGGCAGCGATATCGATTTGGCCACCTTTTTTGACGATTAATGGTACGATAGTATGGGTGACCTGCATAAGTGTATCTGTTTTAAAGTATGTTACGAGGTTCATTCCAGAGCTTGCACCAATAATGAATGCAAGGGTCCATCTACTCATCCAGGAGATGTTGGGTATTAGTTTTGTAAACATCATCAATGTAAGGATAAATGCAATCCATAACCATACATCACCATCGGGTCTATAAAATGGGATATATATCTTTTTGACAAGGTTGGGATGGAAGGAATTCCAGTATGAATATGCAAGCCAGTAGCCTGCAGAAACCCCTACAAAAAGATGTTCTGCAAATTTGTAAAGTGGGTTATCCTTGTATAAAAAACTAAATATACAAAAGGTCAAGATTGCAGCTATCCATATACCCACTATTTCCATTGTTACCTCTTTAACCTTGTTATAAAGTAAGAAAGATTTCCAAGTATTATAAACAGGATGATTATAAGATGAGCAATTGATTGTGAATCCATGCCTGCTGTTGCCTTACCCTTGTAACCAACGAGGGATTCATATTCAGCCGCCCCTTTCAGACCCCCAAGAAGACCTACCAGCTGACCAGATTGCAGATATGGATAGAAATCTGGTGCACTTACTGCAGTACAGCCTCCACCAACGGGTGTGTTAAATTCATCTTTTGCAACCATTATCCATTCTGGGATTCCTGGTGCACCGGCAGATAACTCAATGACCATATCTATATCAGAGTAGTCGTGTATATTCTGCATCATGGGAAGCTTTTCAAGAGGTGTGTTGTTTATGTCAGTTGGGAATGCCTCCTTAATGCCCGATCCAATCTGCCTTATCAGAATAAGACCTCCAGTCTTGAATCCAAGATTGACATAGTCCTTACCGTATTTTTTACCCATCTCTGTTGCAACAGTGTGTAGGGCATTGACAGCCATCTGAGCACCCTCTGGCCATAATGCCACCACAACCACCTTGAGATTCTTTCTGAAAAAGTGCTTTAAAAGGGCAAGTGACATTGGATAGAGCTCAGGCTTGGTCGATGCACCATAGTCGAATGACATAAGGATTACATCACCCTCCTTTAGAGAATCAATCGCACTGTATAATTTCTTTGCAGGACCAGAAGGACGTATGGGTAGTCCGATTGGTTTAATCAATGGAATAAGGACTCCCAAAGCGATCATTAGATATATATAACGCTTATCAATACTCTGAAGTCTTTCAAAAAAGCCTGGTTTTTGTTCTGGGGTATTCATTTAGTCCCCTCCATCGGAAAGGTAGGAGCGTTCGATCCCAAATATTATTCTTAAAGATGTTGAGACAATTCCAAGAGCAATACCAATCTTGATTGCCCTCTGACCTGCTGTGTTTGGAATGTCCATAATCCACTCAGCTACAGATGGTATCCAGTGACTAATAGCATCACCGATCGGCACCCTTCCTAACATTACAATAAAGGCCGCAATTAACAGTAGAGTAGCTTCTAAAGATCTTGCCCTAAATGCCCTGTATGCCGCAGATGCCACATAAAAGGCAAGCAGTGAAAACATGGTAGAAGACATCGGCACATGGACATAATTAAATACATAGTTTAGTGGTGTTCCCTGATCCAGTGGACTTGCTTTCCCCTGCAGCATCCAGTATGGGCCAAGGTCAATACCCAGTTTTGTAAAAATCCAGACAAAAACATTCCAGAATCCAAAAATTGTTACCATTGCAAATCCAGCAACAAGTACTATACTGTATTGCCAGTTTTCTCTTTTGTGTTTTATTTTTGCCCAGTTAACACTGATCAGGTTTATTATACCAAGGATCATTACAGCAGCAGAAATTACGATAAACCACTGCTGGAAGGTCTCATTGAACTTAGATATCGGGGGTAAAAAGTATGAAAGGATCATCACGATCCCTACAATAAGTGTAATTGTTATTGGAACCTGTTTTCTCATAGCTACTTATTTAAAAGGTTATAAAGCCATTTTATATCAAAAAACTCAAGTATCATCCCGGTAAAGATTAAAACGAGAAAGAAAAATTTTCCCCAATCTTGACCTTTAAGACTTCCTAAAAGTTGTGGGTCCTTCGATAGATAGGCACTTGCAGCAAATAACTCCTCACCGATCAATGTATAGTCGCAGGCTGTGATAAAAAATGGTAGTTGTGATGGCATAGCAGTGCCGGCAACCTGAATGGAACCGATTGATGCCCCTGTCTCAGCCAGGATCAAAGATTCTGCATAAAATGCACCTATAAAGAAATTTGCTGCAGGCCTTTCGCGCACCATTATCCCATCTATACCTGCGGCATAACCGAACTGATCATCAGTAAGGTAGCTGACCATATCCTCTCTGTAGGCGTCAGGTCTTCCTGCATCAAGATATGCTGCCTTAACAACCTCCTGTGCTGTTGTCATAACAACCGCTTTTGAACAGGGTACAAGGAGGTCGGCTTCGTATTCAGCTGTCTTGTTAGCAACCCTGTTTAAGATCACCATGGCAGCTATTGTCTGAATATTGTCCATATCCATAATCCCGGGGACAAAGAGAACCGGTTTCCCCATCTCTGTTGCCCTGCCAACAGCCTCATCAACAGCCTCAAGGCCGGCAACCGGTCTGATATACAGAGATTCTCCTCTCCTTGCCCTGAAGATATTAAAAAGTATAAAGATGCTATTAAGTATTATAAGTACAAATAGGGCAATTTTGTCTGTATTGAAGATCTGCATCTTAGGGATTGCTGAAACAACCTGTGAAGCTGATTGTTGACTTTCACTTTTGCCCTTGCCGTATGTTACAATCTTATAAAAATATCTTGTTCCGTTTTTTAGGTTTTTATCTCTGTCTTTGTATTCTTTTGTACCAGGCGGCAGTAGTTGATCACCTCCGATTTTGACAAAAGGCCCATTTGAACTGATGGCACGAAAGATAGCATAGCCCTTAACACGTTTTTCTTTTTCATCCTGAGATGGTTCCCATGAAAGGGCAATAGAGTGGCCAGCATCGTTGGGGGTGTCCTTTGCAACAAGATTTGTAACCGGACTGACCGGTACTATTGTTGGTTTTTCTTCTGAGACTTCATTATCTTTCGTCTTCTTTTGAGAACCCTCTTTTGTCAGGGTTTCTTCGTTAGATCTTTGTGTGGTCTGCTGTTGGGGATTATTGGTGTTGTTGTTGTCTTTCTCTATAGTTATTTTTTCAGTGTTGTTTGGGCTTGATCCATTCTCTTTTTCTGTAGCAAAAGACAGAGAAGAAAAAGAAAGACATAGTATTATCAAAAAGATGTGTGATAAAAAAAGGTTAATGCCATTTTTAATTGCACTCATTGCCTTTTTGCTATCATATAGAAATGCCTGGGTCAAGTCTTACTCCTCTATCTGTTCTACATTGGCTCTCGGCAGTATTGCTTTTTCACCGTCTAAAAATTCTACTTCAAGTATTCTGACTTTGCTCTCTGTCTCTATGGTAGTAGGTTGATGGGGCAGGGCAGTTACTCTACCAATGCGACCAAAATAGGGAGTCCTTATGCCTCGCACAAGACTTCCAACCTGAATTCCCATACTGAAATCCTGTTCTTTTGCCTCTTTTTCAAGTTCTCTGATGATTACAATCTCTGGTCTGATTACACCTGCTCTAATCTGAGTCGCACCGTTTATAGATGCCATCATACCTTCGCACTCCTGAAGCAACTGGAAGGTCTTTTCTGCCATTGTAATCTTGCCAAATCCCTCTGTAATTATAAGGGTCGTAACAATATCCTCATTTCCTGTAATTGCTACACCTACCTCATATCCGAGGATGTCTTTGATATCTTTATAGTCTATACCACCTGCAATAATGCCAAGTACACCTGTTTCACATGCTCTGGTAACTATGTCTGCAGTTACATAAGACCCTGCAACAATAATCTTACCTCTTAATTCCTCTGTTATCATCTCAAGAGATATGCTCTTTTCTGGGGAGTCCACACAGATATGGATAGGACCGTTTTTCTCCTTTCCAATACCAAAGATTCCTTGAATCAGTGTCCCTCTGTTTTCAATAACAGCTCCCTCTTTCTCTATAACCTCCACCACTTCACCGTCTATATAGGCCTTTACCTCAACAGGATTTGGGTTACCTCTAATCAAAACCTGGCCGGTTATTTCTGAAATACTTTCGATAAAACCATCCATTGGGCTCTCACAACGAGTGGTAAAAAGGCCAAAAAGACCTTTTTTTTCTGCGATTATCTCTTTGGCCCTAACCCGATCTCCCTCTTTTTTTAGTAGATACTGTGGCACTTCCTTGGGGAGTAGATTAAGTCGGTTTGCCACATTCATTGGGTAGACCTTGCCGGGTAGTTCTGTTTTGGCTATAACATCATTGTACTGGACATGATCACCCACCTTTACAAAGACTTCACCCTGCAGGGGTAGGCGTCTTGTTTTTCTTATCAATGTATTTTTTGAGACCTTAAGCCCTGGTGTATATGCATGTGCCATAGTTAACCCTGATCTGGATATAATCCCATCTCATCAAACCACATTTTTAACAATCTCAGCCTCTCAGATTTATCTTCCGGGATCCTGAGAGGTCTGCCTCGACAATCGATTATTAAACCCACCACTCCCCCATGAAGTTCCCTCTCAACGGGGACTTTATTTCCCTCTCCCATATTGAATCCACGCATTGGAGTAAACCTCGCCTGAACCTTTTTGTCAATCGGCACAGGAATTAATTTTAACTCGCCAAACTTGATTGATTCTCGATATATGTTGCCATCTTCAAATTTTATTTCAACATCAAGGCATGGTTTGCCATAGGTAGAGTTACCAACAGGTGCTATGCAATAACCAAGTCTTATCAGACAGTCCTTTTCAAAGACCTCGGTTGCAGCCCTCTCATTTAGAGTTGATAGTACTCCAAGATGGGGCATCATAAAGATACTGTCAACAGTAAGTTCTGTTATACCTTCTGGCAAGAATGCATCAATCATCATCATTGCAGCCTGTGATCGCCTCGGTGCATGAGAAAGTACACCACCACTTCCAACAATCATATCGAGTTTTAACATGTTGACAAGGGTCTTTCCTGCAACCTCTTGTGAAAAAGTCTCAGTGATAGTTTTCAGGCGCTGTACACCCTTTAATTCTACGGCAAACTGTTTGTGTTGGATAAATGCCAGTCTCAGGGCCTCCCTTGCAATTGCCTGCTCTACCTTTAAATCATCTAAGAGATGGGGTACTGTGGTTGGTCTTATCATCTTGTTACCAATCCTGTTTCTCAATTCCACTTCATCCACATCAAATGGCACCCATCTGAGTATATTTTTGATGCCAGCCTCTGCAAGGACGTTAGAAATGCTGTATGACATCCCAAGATTTGCACTTACTGTACGGTTGAATTGCCCATCAAATACAGAGAACACATCTGTAGTTGCTCCACCAATATCAACACCAACCACATTTATATTTTCATTTCTTGCAATCGTCTGAATGAGTAATCCCACAGCACCAGGTGTTGGCATTATAGGTGCATCAGTCCAGCTCATCAGTTTTTTATATCCGGGTGCCTGTGCCATTACATGTTCCATAAATAGGTCGTGAATCTTGTCTCTTGCAGGCTGCAGATTTTCAGTATCAAGGGTAGGTCTAACATTTGGTACAATATGAAGATCAGTTTTTTCAGACAATATTTCTTGTATCTTATCATTGATGGCCTGATTCCCTGCATATATCAGGGGTAGTTTGTAACCAATACCGAGTCTTGGTTTTGGGTTTGCAGAAGCAATTAATTCGGCAAGTTCTATTATATGCTTCTTTGTGCCTCCATCCACACCACCGGCAAGGAGGATCATATCAGGTCTCAGCTGTCTTATAACCTCTATCTTTTCATGGGGCATTCTGCCATCGTTAGATGCAATCGATTCAAGTACTATTGCACCTGCACCGAGAGCTGCCCTTGCCGCACTTTCTGCAGTCATACTTCTGATTACACCTGCTACCATCATCTGTAATCCACCACCTGCACTTGAGGTAGAGATATACGCATCCACGCCAACATTACCCTGCTGTGGAGTTATTATTCTGTCTCCATCTAAGATCTTTCTACCAACTAGATCTTCCACCTCCATAATTGCATTTAATACACCCTTTGTTACATCTTCAAATGGAGCTTCCACGGTTGTAGGTGCTTCACCCCTTACGATTAGTCTGTACTCATCACCCCGTTTTTCAATCAGGATAGCCTTTGTTGTGGTACTACCGCAGTCTGTCGCCAGGACAGATTTAATATTTGAAAAGTCCTTTTTCATCTCTTCCATAGATACACCCTGATCATAAGCGATGTTCAATCTTTTTTATAAGTTCCTCAAAATCATTTCTATTTTCTAATATTTCTGCAACTTTTGAGTATGCCGGCAGTTCACCAAAGGTATGGACAAGGGGACCAAAGACGTGCATTAGACTCGAAAAAACAAAGGTAAGTGGCTTAAACATCTCCAAAATAAATATCGCGGGTACTCCAAGACCAGAACTGGTAACTCTATCAGCAATCTCATTCATAAGCCTGTTTTTATCGTCGCAATTGAGAAGGTTTTCCAATTTGTTAGCTCTGTTCAATCCTCTCCCCTATTGTTGATTTTTTTCTTTAATATTTCATAGAGTTCAGATTTTTTGCCGTCTGGTAGCATTATATATAGACTTCTAAAATGGTCAAGAACATTGGGTCTTTTGAAAGGCGATAGTAAAAT
>CAYSBA010000062.1:0-7031 GCA_964429075.1 uncultured bacterium | reverse complement strand
CAATACTTTTGGCCAGTTGATACTTATCTTTATCAAAGATTAGTTATTTGGTTAATATCATTTAGAGATTAATAATAGCTAATACTTTTTTATGAAGAACCTTGCTTTTCTTGGTACAAGTCCTCGCTCTTTTATCCGTTTTTTTACAGCTGCAACATCTATTACCGGATAATTCGGAGCTGGATTCATATCAATGATATATCCCCTTATTACTATAAAGAGTAGCAAAAAGAGGCTAAAGATATAGATGAGACTCAATTCCTTATCAGACCTTCTTTCTTCTGCTTGATCATGTGACATACCTTCATCTCTCTAAAAAGGGGGTCTTTGGGATTTAATTGTCTAAAATAGTCTGTAATCTTAAGTGCCTTTTTCCAGCTACTATTCTTAGAAGATATAATACCCTTTTGAAATGCATAGTCTAAAATGTGTACATCGAGAGGAACAACAAGGTCTTTTGGTTTGATCCTGCTCCAGAGACCAATGTCTGGATACTGATCCCTTACCATCCATCTTAAAAAAAGGCACATCCTTTTACAAGCTGATCCTCTTTTTGGATCAGGGAATGCCATACTTATTAGCCTCTTATCAAATAGTTCTTTTGTATAAATATTAACAAAATCTTTAAAACAGTTGCTAATTCCAGATATCCCGAGACAGATACTCTCAGTGCCCCCAAGTTCCAGAAAGGCCCTCTCTATACTGCCATAGTAATCGTACAAGAATCCGCAGAAGTTTACTATTGTCTCTACCATTTGAGCTGAGAAAAATCTGTAATAGAGTCCCGAATCGTTTTTCCACAATAAGAGCTCAGCGGGTTCTAACAAAATAATTTCATCGAAGAGTTGTGAAAGGAAACTTGTAATCAGCTCCATTCTTCCAAGGGCGAATACAGAGGCCAAAAAGGCGCCGGGTTCTTTAAACCTGTCTGGCAGCCTTCTAACTAAGAAAACAGGATCGGTTGCGTAGTACCTATCTTTGATTAGCAAAATCTTAGACACAGATCCCTCTTTTTTTGATTTTTGAAATAAGTGATAAAAGTGCCCTTCTTCTGTGACTTACTCGATTTTTTAATTCTGTTGAAAGTTGTGCAAAGGTGCGTCCGTATGGTGGGAAGAAAAAAACAGGGTCATATCCAAAACCGGATCTCCCACGCCTTTCCTTTAATATGATTCCTTCCACCCTGCCATTTGCCTCAACGGTATAATCCCTATCTAAATAGATTGCATGACAGTAAAAATAGGCCTTTCTTTTAGGTATTGGTACATCCTTTAGCTTTTTGAGTAGCTTATCAATATTACTTTCAGAATTCCCACAACTACTTGCGTATCTTGCTGAATATATGCCTGGCTCTCCATTTAGCGCATAAACGCAAAGACCAGAATCCTCTACAATTACAGGCATGCCATATTCCTTAAAGTAGAATTCTGCCTTTATTATTGCATTTTCTCTAAAGGTATGACCATCCTCTTTTGGAGAAACCCATGACTCTGGTGCAACACATTTAACATCTGTGCAAAATGTACTAAGAATATTTTCTATCTCTTTAAATTTTTTTTCATTTTTTGTTCCAATTAAGATCTTCATTGAATCTCCATACTTTCACCTGTCATCCTTTTCATTTCCTGTTCTATCTCTTTGCTACTATCTATTACCCTTGCCCTCGCATATGTCCTTGATCCATCTGTGAATTTTTCAACCTTTATGTGCCTGTCTGCAAACTTGGCAATCTGCGGCAGATGGGTAACACAGATCACCTGACTGCTTTTAGAAAGCCTTTTAAGAAGATTCCCAACTGAAATGGCTGTCATTCCACCAACCCCTGTATCGACCTCATCAAAAATAAAGGTCTTGTTTTTTTCACTACCCATTACAGAGAGTGCGAGATATAGTCTTGAAAGCTCTCCACCAGAGGCGATATAGTCTACTGGACCTGGACTCTCTCCAACATTCATGTTTATCAAAAATCTTATACCCTCTGCACCAGTTTCATCCACACCTTCTGGAATCTCTCTTTGGGTTATCTCTACACAGAACTCAGCAAATCCACCATTAAGATCAGAAAGTAGTTTACAGATCTTTTGTTCAATCCGTTTTTTCTGTGATAGCCTTCTCTGTCTGAGTAGTTGAGCCCTTTTAACTACCTCGTTTTTTATACTGCTGTATCTATCTTTTAATTGCAAAAGAAGTTTATCCCCACCTTTTAGTCTCTCTACAAGTTCTGATAACCTGTCTATTTGATCTATTAATTCACTTATATCATTGACATCATATTTTAGCATCAACTCACTGTAACGATCAAGCTTTTTCTTTGCTTCTTCATAATCGAATTCATCATAATCAAGGTACTGTAGAGCAGCATGGATGTCGTCAGAAATCATATCAAGCATACCTTCAAGTTCTACAAGATTATCTTTAATCCTTTTTAGATTTTCATCTTCCGACTGGCTAAAGAGGTTGTTGGCCTCAGAAAGAAGTTGCAAAACCGATCCTTCATCCTCATATAGACGGTTTAAAAGTCCTGCAAGTAACATCCGCTGTGTTTTTGCCAGATCATAGAATTTGACCCTCTTTTTTAGAGTTTCATAGTCCTCTATTGATGGTGCAAAATCCTGCAATTCATTGAGCTGATGTTCATATACATCTATCATCTGACTACCGCCTGCAAGGTCCTTTTCAAGATTGGATATCTGATGTCTGAGTTCACATAGGCTGCGGAAATATCTTTTGACATCCTTCCTGAGCTTGCTTGTATCTGCAAGATCATCATAAATAAAAAGATGTTGTGAGCTGTTGAGTAGTTCTTTTGTCCCATGTTGTGATGCAATAACAAAGTGTGGGGCAATCAATTCCTTTAGTTTTTGTAGACTGACACTCTTTTTGTCTATAAAATTTTTGCTATTTTTTCTGGTAATCCTTCTCTCAATCTGGATTTGACTGTTATTATTTATTATTAGAGCCCTTATAATTGTCTCTTTTTCTTCCTTTCTAATAATGGTCTTATCAAGTCTTTTACCGGCAAGCGACATCATTGCATCGATAATAATACTTTTCCCAGCACCGGTCTCTCCGGTCAATATGTTCAGTCCATCTGTAAATTCAATCTTGAGGTGGTCAATTACAGCATAGTTAAATATCTCGATCCACTTCACCATTTCGCCACCTCTCTCCCCAAAAGAGCTTCTCCTGAAGAACTGAAAAGAAATCATACCCTTCTGGATGCACCATGATTGCCGTAGAGTCACTCATCTTAACATGCACCACATCGTATCTCTTTAATGGAGTACCTCTCTGACCATCTATTGTGAGAAAGACGGTTCCGTTGTCTGAAATTAATCGGATAGATGTCTCAGAATCACCCCTTAAAACTATAGGTCTGAATGTTAAAGAATGTGGACAGATTGGAGTTATAAGGATGTTGTCAAGATGGTGCTGTAAGATAGGTCCACCTGCGGCCATCGAATATGCAGTTGAACCGGTTGGTGTGGAGATAATAAGCCCGTCAGCTCTGTATACAGCGACGCGTTTTTTATTTAAAATAAGTTCAAGGGTTGCTATCCTTGCAAGGGCACCCTTATTTATAACAACATCATTAAGTGCATCGTTAAATGGCGTAAATTTCCCATCTCTCTCTAAGGTCACAGAGAGTTTTCTACGCTCATCGACTATGAATCTACCAGACAACACTGCCTCAAGGGCCTCAAAACGTTTTGAATAGGTTACAGTTGCAAGAAAACCAAGATTACCAATGTTAATCCCCATAACAGGTACCCTGCTGTCTTTAAGCAGGTTAAATGAGTGAAGCATCGTTCCATCGCCTCCACAAACCACAACAAGTTTGATATTCTTCCTTATATCCTCCCATTCAATCGATTGATCTATGCCAAAACGTTCGGCTGTCTCTTTATCTGCAAACGCTATTATGTTGCGTTTGTTAAACCAATCTTTCAGATCTTCGTAGATTTGTTTACCATTTCTTGTTGATCGTCTTATTACTATTGCTAACTCTTTTATGTCTTCAAGATCCATCACATTTAACGATTCAAATTTTCTTTTGCCTTCCTGCAGAGTTCACTATCAGGTTTTGTGATCTTACAAACCATTTTCCACCTATTTCTTGCATCTTCCATTCGCCCTGTCTGTGCAAGTTGATTTGCCTCTACAAGATAGTTTTCTGCAATCTTCTCTAATTTTGCAAGTCCTTTTAATATATTGACATTATTTTTGTTCAATCTGTAACCCCTTTCCCATGCCTTAAAGGCTGTTTTGTATAATTTCATCTTAAAGGCGCGATCGCCGGCCTTGAAATATCCTGTAGCAAGCTGTTTTTTTAATTCACTTGTTGCAAATGATTCTGCCCCCAGAAACAATTTTTTTTCAGTATCTTTTATCTTTTGCAAAAGTTTAAAGGCCCTGTCTAACTGTTCGTCAAGAATTAGGCTCTGCGCTTCGTTATACTTACCCTTCATGAAAGTAAGATTCATCAGTATTTTATTGATTTCTTCAGTCTTTTGGGGGTCCTTGTTTTTTGAGAGCTCCCTGTTTATTATCTTTATGCCTTCATCCATATCACCTCTATAGAATTTGATTATACCATCGGTAAGTTTGCTCTCCCCGTAGAATAGTCTCAACTTCTTTATAATGCTTTCATGCTCTTTTGAGGGTGCTCTATTTTCTTTTAATTTAAATGGCGTTACTTTGATACCTTTATATCTTAATTGTTTCTCACAATATCTGATATCATTCAGTATCGATTTGTCACGATTACCAAGCAATACGTACTTAATTAGATAATCTCTTGCCTTTTTGTAATTACCTGCCCTTAAATATCCCAGCCCCTCTCCTCTGTATTTGTTACTCAACCTCTCTTTTAATTCTGCAATCCGGTTCATGGATTTGTAATAGTATACGCTGTCTTTATCAATCTTCATATAAAGATCATAGGCCTCCTGATCCTTGCCTACATCATATTTTATATCTGCATCCCTTTTTAGTTTTTCATTTCTTTTGCCTTTCTCTATCCTCTTTTTAAATTCTGTTATCTTGGGATTTAATGGATCGATGTCTTCAAGGAGTTTGAGGGTGGCAAGTGCTGTGTCCCACTGATTTATTGCAAGCAGATCTTCTATCTTTTGTTCCATCTTTTCTATTTTTTTATCAATCGATTCAAGGGACATGGTTGTGGATCTCTTTTTTCTCAGTACAGATTTCCTTTTTTTACTTACAGAAATACTTAAAAGTGCTATCAATAATATTATAAAGAAAACTGCAACTATAACGAGCAGTCTCTTTTTCTTTGAGGTTGCCTTTGAGTCTTTGAGCTTTATCCTTATAACAACATTACCCAACCTCAGGACATCACCATCTTCTATTAGACTGCCTCTCTCAGGCCTTCTTAAATTATGATAAACCCTACCACTGGATTCGATTATGAATATCCCATTTTCATTTATATCGAGTATGGCTGTTGAACCCATGGAATGCTCTTTTCTAATAGTTATATCAGAATGATCGGCAGAGCCAATACCAATCCTTCCAGATTTTTTCTCTATTGTTTTATTTTCACCTGTAGGATAGGTAATGTAAAATCTGGGCATCATTCAACTCTAAAGATATTCATATTTACTTTTATCCCTCTTTCAGCAAGATCGTGATAGAATTGTGGTATAAACCCTGTTGCAACAAATCTTCCGATTACCTTTCCATCTTTATCATAGCCATCCTGTTTGAAATAGAATATATCCTGAAGTATTATTTTATCATCTTCAATGCCTGTCAATTCAGAAATCTTAACAATCTTCCTTTCTCCACCGGGGAATCTCTTCTGCTGCACAATGATATCGATTGCTGAGGCAATCTGTTCCCTTATTGCCTTTATCGGGATTTCCATACCGGCCATCAGACACATTGTTTCAAGTCTTGAAATTGCATCCTGAGGGCTGTTTGCATGCAGGGTAGTCATTGAACCCTCATGCCCGGTATTCATAGCCTGCAACATGTCGAGGGCCTCTCCACTCCTACACTCTCCAACGATGATCCTATCAGGCCTCATCCTGAGAGAATTTTTAACAAGGTCTCTTATGGTGATTTCACCCTTTCCTTCAATATTTGGTGGACGTGCCTCAAGTGAGACCACATGTTCCTGGGTTAATCTGAGTTCTGCAGAATCTTCTATTGTAATTATTCTCTCATTCTCAGGGACAAAGAGCGACAGGACATTTAAAAGAGTTGTTTTACCAGAGCCAGTACCACCAGAAACAATGATATTTTTTTTGTGTACAACACATACTTTAAGGAACTCGTGCATTCCCTTTGTCATGGTTTTCATCTTGACCAGTTCTTTGCCAGTAAAATTTTTCTTTCTAAATTTTCTAATGGTTATGCAGGGTCCTTTAATTGCAAGAGGAGGAATTATCACGTTGACTCGTGAGCCATCTTTTAATCTTGCATCAACCATAGGGGAACTCTCATCGATCCTTCTCCCAATTGGGGCAACGATTCTCTCAATTACAGACAGAACAGTTTTGTCACTTGAGAATGTCTTGTTTGTTAGTATAACCTTACCATTTTTTTCAATATAGATCTGTTTGGCATTGTTTACCATAATCTCTGTGATACTATCATCTGCCATAAAATCTTCTAAAGGACCAAGACCGAGTGTCTCATTAATTATATCTTTTTTGAGTATATCGATCTTTATCCATTCAGGGATCTCACCATTTTGTTCCATGTGTTCAATAACGTCATCAATGGCCTTCTTTGTGCGCTCTCTAAGTCCTTCATCACCCATCTGATGCACATTTAGCCTCTTCAGATCAAGATATTCAAGGAGGGCATCGTGGGCAATTTTCAGGACCTCTCGGTATTCATTCATACGATCTTCTGGGATATCATCAGATTTATCAAGAGTTATAGGGGTTGTCTTTAATGGTTGAGAAACATCTTCTGTCTCATCCGATTCAGCCTTTTTGGGCAATGCTATTTGTGTAACAAGCCTGAAGCGCGCAATTGTTATTGTATCACCATCCTTC
>CAYSBA010000061.1:6395-7093 GCA_964429075.1 uncultured bacterium | reverse complement strand
GTTATATGCTGGAAAGTAAATTGCATATTCAAAGAAAGATGAAGAATCTTTTTGACAGGTTTATAAATGAGAACCCAAGACGTAAGATCCTGCTTATTGCGATCCTGTCTATTACAGTAAGTGTGCTTCATTATCTAACCCCAATTCATTATTTCTCACTACATACAATAATAAGGAGGCTGTACTACATCCCCCTTATCCTTTCTTCTATCTGGTTTGGATTACGAGGCGGACTTTTTGCATGGGTATTTGTATCTATCCTATATCTACCCCATGTGTTAATCCAGTGGAAAGGACATTCAATAATTAACAACGAACAATTTACAGAGATTTTTTTATTTGGAGTAATCTCAGTCTTGACTGGATATCTATCTGACATGGAAAGACGAAGCAGTAACAGGCTTAAAAATGCCCACATGGAGCTGAAAAAGACAATGAGCGATCTTGAAATAGCCTACAAGGAGTTAAGAAAAAAGAGTAAAGAGCTGCTTGAGGTGGAAAACAGAATGAAGATGCTTGATAGGTTTGCTGTTATGGGTGAATTGAGTGCAGGTCTATCCCATCAGATAAAAAATCCCCTTGCGAGCATAAAGGGTGCAAGTGAGATCGTTTATGAGAGATTAAAATCTGACTCAGACCTGAAAGAGATGACCAAAATAATCTTAAAACAGACAGATAGGCTTAACAATATAGTAGAG
>CAYSBA010000061.1:0-6385 GCA_964429075.1 uncultured bacterium | reverse complement strand
AGCTTTTTACACCTTGCAAAGACATACTATCCAAAAAAAGAACATATCAATCTGGTTAGTTTTATTGAAGAATATATATCTTCAAAGGACGCATCTATACCTGACAATATAAAGGTTGAATATATGGTAAGAGGTGAACAGATAGAGGTAACAATACCCAGGGAGTTGTTGGAGCAGATTCTTGATAATCTGATCGACAATGCCATTGAGGCCTCACCAGAACATGGTATAAGGGTTGTCGTTGAAGTTGAAAAGATAGATCAAGATGAAGAGAGGTGGTGTTATATTCGAGTCAAGGACAATGGTAATGGAGTCCCGGAAGAGATAAGAGATAGAATTTTTACGCCCTTTGTAACAACAAAACCTGCTGGTGCAGGTCTTGGCCTGCCGATCTGCTATAAGATTATCAAAAGATATGATGGAGACATTAATTATATAAGAAAGGAGGGGTGGAGTGTATTTGAGATTCAATTGCCATGTGTATGAGGTTAAAGATGGAGGATAGAAGATGTCTTTAAAAGGTGCGAAGATCCTTCTTGTAGATGATGACGATACTTTAAGACGTGTAATTTCCTTTAATCTTGTAGATAAAGGGGCCTTTGTACGTGTAGCAAAAAATGGAATCCAGGCACTGAGATTGTTGAGTCAGGATGATTTTGATGTGATGGTTACAGATCTCATGATGCCTGGCATGAGAGGTGAGTTACTCTTAAAGGAGGCATTGAAAATAGATTCTAATCTTGCTGTTATTATTATCACTGCTTTTGGTTCAATAGAATCTGCTGTGGAGGCCATGAAACTGGGTGCATACGATTATCTAACAAAACCATTTTCAAAGACCGAGCTTGAGATCCGTATTAAGAGAATTCTTGAACTTAAAGATCTAAAAAAAGAGAACTGCGAGCTAAAACGACTTATAAATAAAAGTGGATTTTCTACCCCAATAGCAATCAGTAACTCCATGAAGCGGGTTTTTGAGCAGGCCAAAAGTGTTGCAATAACAGATACAACAGTGCTTTTGACCGGAGAGAGCGGGACTGGCAAAGAGGTCCTAGCAAGATATATCCACAATCACAGTTCCAGAAGTAGTTGGCCCTTTGTTATAATAAACTGCTCGGCAATACCAGCAACGCTTATTGAGAGTGAATTATTTGGATATGAGAAGGGCGCATTCACAGGTGCAGAGTCTAAAAAATTGGGTCTTTTTAAAAAGGCCAGTGGCGGGACACTCTTTCTGGATGAAATTGGAGATCTACCATTGGAGTTACAACCAAAATTATTGAGGGCGATTCAATTTGGAGAGATTACTCCCCTTGGAGGGGAAAAGACTGAGAAGATAGATGTAAGGATCATTGCTGCAACAAACAAGGACCTACTCAGGGAGGTGAGAAAAGGGGCCTTTAGAGAGGATCTTTATTTTAGGTTGAGCGTTATACCACTCTATTTACCACCACTAAGAAATAGAAAAGAGGATATTATGCCACTCTTTATGGAGTTCTTAAAGAGGTATTCTGATAATGCTGAATATGAGGTCACAAAAGAGGTCAAGGATGTTTTAATGAAATATTCATGGCCAGGCAATATCAGAGAACTTGAAAATACAGCTCAATGGATATGTACCTTTAAAAAAGAGGGCCGTATTGATGTAAAGGATCTGCCAGAGACTTTGATTAAGGATATAGATATTTCTATAAATGATGATTATAGAGTGAATCACTGGTTTGATTATAAGAGGCTGGGTTTGAATGGTATAATAAAAGAGGTCATATTGCAGGCCCTGAAAGATCATGATGGGAATGTCTCAAAAACAGCAAGGGCACTCAAGATAGAGCGACACAGATTACTGTATCGCATGAAGTTATTAGGGATTTATACCGAGAGGGAAGGTGATGGAAAAAAATAAGAAACGATTTATTGTCACCGGAATGTCATGTGCTAACTGCGCAATAAATGTAAAAAAGGCAGTAGAGGGGGTATCGGGAATAAAAGAGGTATCTGTGAATCCGGTCTCCGGGGAAATGTGGGTGCAGGTTGAAGGTCTTATAGATGAAAAAAAGATAAAAGAGGCTGTCGAAAAGGCCGGCTATGGAATAAAAGAGGAGTCCAGAGAGCTTACCTTTGCAATAGGTGGGATGAGTTGTACAAGTTGTGCGCAGTCTGTTGAAAAGGCACTTAAGAGTTTAGATGGTGTCATCGAAGCAAGGGTCGATTTTGCTTCCAGTACAGCATCTGTCAAGGTAACAGATAAGATCTCTATTGAAAAGATTGAAAAGGTAGTAGAGGCTGCTGGATATTCAGCAAAGCTTTTATCTGTTGAGGCAACAGAAAGTGTATCGTACAAAAAAGAGATCAAGAAGATTTTGATAACACTACTTATTGGAATTCCAATCCTTATTATTACATACGGAAAGATAGAGAACATCTATGCAGATATAATCCAGACAGTAGCAGCCCTTGGTGTTCTTATCTATGGTGGCAGCACCTTTTTTCGCGGTGCATGGTTTACACTGAAGAATAAAACTGCAGGTATGGATGTGCTTGTCTCTCTCGGTCTTCTTGCCTCTATTATTTCAAGTCTTCTTTCTACTTTTGGTGTGTTTCAAAACAGGCCCTATTATGAGACTGTTCTTTTTTTAATTGTCTTTATAAGGACAGGGAAGGTACTGGAAGAGATGGCCAAAAGGAGGGCATCTGATGCATTAAGAGGTCTTTTACAGCTGCGTCCTAATAAGGTGCTAAAAAAGGTAAAAGATAACGAATACAAAGAGGTATCGGCTGAGGAACTGGTCGTAGGAGACATTGTTAAGGTAAGACCTGGTGATCTTATTCCATCTGATGGAGTGGTAATTTCAGGTACTGCCTCTGTAGATGAGTCTTTAATAACAGGTGAGGCGAAACCTGTCTTAAAAGAGCCAGATGAAAGGGTAACTGGAGGGACAAAAGATCTTGATGGTGTACTTTTGATAAAGATAGATAGGATTGGACAGGATACATTCCTCGCAAACATTATTAAGCTGGTTTCTGAAGCGCAGCGTGACAAACCAAACATACAGAAATTGGCAGATAGGATTTCTGCTATTTTTGTACCGGTTGTCGTATCAATTTCTCTTATGACCCTGTTTTTCTGGTGGTTATACGGTGCCAATGCCTTTTCTGGACTTTCCGGTAAAGATGCCTTTTTATTTGCACTTAATTTTGCGATCTCTGTCCTTGTAATTGCTTGTCCATGTGCACTAGGCCTTGCCACGCCAGCTGCAGTTATGGTAGGTATGCGGGCAGGTCTGAGCCTGGGGATTCTTGTAAAGAAGGCATCTTCACTTGAGGCAATAGCAAAGACCGATATTATCTTCTTCGATAAGACAGGCACTATCACAGAGGGTGTGTTTGAAGTAATCAGCCACCATTTTTCGGGATCAGTTAATGAAGCAAAGATCCATGCTTATGTAGCTGCACTTGAATCTATGTCAAATCATCCTGTTGCAAATGCTGTATCGCAATATGCAAAGTCCCTATCAAACGGTGCAGTTAATTTAGAGGTAAAAGAGGTAAAAGAGGTACCAGGAATGGGTATTATGGGTATTGTGGATGGCAAAAGGGTCTGGGCAGGCAATATAAGACTCTTTGAAAAAGAGGGACTTACTGACAGATTAAAAGATTTAGATTTTGAGAAAAAGAAAAGTTCAGTTATAGCATATGTAGAAGATGTAGGACAGGTATCATATATCTTTGGTGATGGGGTAAGGGAGAACTCAAAAAAGGCTGTGGCAATTTTGAATCGTCTAAATATAGAGACCTATATGATTACTGGGGATAGTAAAGAGGTTGCACAGAAGGTGGCAAGTGAGGTCGGTATTAAAGAATTTTCAGCAGAATTATTGCCGCATGATAAGTTGGCTTTAATTAGAGAAAAAAGAGAATCTGGAGCTACTGTTGCCATGGTAGGTGATGGGATAAACGATGCACCGGCACTTGCTCTTTCTGATGTGGGTATTGCCATGGGTGGTGGTACAGATATCGCAAAAGAGAGTGGTGATATTGTCTTAATAAAAAGCGATATTCTCGATGTACCAAGGGCTGTACTTATTGGTAGGGCATCCTTACGAAAGATAAAACAGAATCTGCTATGGGCCTTTATCTATAATACAGTCGCTATTCCAGTTGCTGCAGGTCTTTTTTACCCTAATTTTGGTGTTTCTTTGAAGCCTGAATTTGCAGGACTTGCTATGGCATTTTCAAGTATATCAGTTGTGATGAGTTCATTACTACTTGGCAGGATCAAAAAGAGGGTTCAGAATCTTGAATAGTCTATTGATAATGGCAGCACCATTTCAAAATTACCATTTTGATCGGTCTGTACCTCCTCTATTAATTTATAGACGCTCTTGTCAGATGAGTCATTTTTTATATAAACTCTTACATGGCTATCCGAAACAGTATCCCCATTTGGGTCGAGTACAATCCCTTTAAGCTGAGCTGCTTGTGGGAGTTTTATATCTAACCTGTTATTAGTGCCATCAAGCATGTATATATTGGTCATGATATATGCTGGCACTGAGGAGCCTCTGGGTGGTTCTACCTGTATGTCATATAACCCCTCATCAACCAGAATGTGAAAAGAGCCATCTTTATCGGTTTCTGTAGTATATTTCCTCATTACTGTATCGTGTTCGTCCACAAATCCAGATATCCTTTTAAAGATTAAGCTGGTAGCAGCAGCAGGGTTGCCGTTGAAAAGTGTCAGGGTTCCTTCTACATAAATCTTTCTTTTCATCTGTAGCTCTACCTCCTGTTCGGGTATGTTAAATGTCTTTGCAGTGATTGAGAACAGTGAGGATTGATCTGGAACAATGAGAACAAGATATTTGCCTTCTGGTACTTCTGCATCAACTAAAGATCCCTTTTTTGATATATGAAACTCTCCATCAATCAGATAGTAAAAATTCCATATTAGTTCTGGGGTTTCTTCGTAGATACCGGTTTTTACTCTGGCAGAAATCTTTGTTATTGGTGGTATGTTACCATATATTATATCTGATTGGTATGGATCAAATTCTACAGTCCTTACAATTTTGGGTCCTTGGGTAGGGGTCAATAATATATGATCAGGATCAAGATTGGTTAGATATGAAACCTTGAACATTCCATTTTCATCAGTTGTGACATCAGCAGAAATGGGTGTTGAGCCAGAAAATAGCCTGACGTTTAAACCAGACATAGGATGACCTTCGCTGTCTAAAACCGTCCCGGAGTATATATTTATCTTGCCATCATAATCAAATTTTAACGTAGTCTCTTTTGTACTATCTTCAATATTTATATCTTTAACTATAACTGGCAGATCTGGGTTGTCAGGTATAATTAAGACATTATAATCTCCGGCAGGAATTTCTGTAATAAATAGACCCTGATTAACATCAGAGCTGAAATATCCTGATGTTGCATCTATAGAATCTTTTAGCTGAAAGGTTACAGTGCCGTTGAATTCTGTGTTTCCATTGTCAACAATACCATTTATCGAAACAGGATATTTTGCCTTTAAGGTGATGTTACCATTCTTTAAATTAACATTATGGAACTGTTGTGACATAAGGCCACTTTTTTCAGGATAATCGACTATAAAATTAACAGTACCGGATAGAGGCGGTAGACTTCGACATACACCGTTTATGCAAAGTCTCCCCTCTTTTTTAATCTTACACGAAAATATGCCTGAAAAAAGGATCAGGCAAAGGAAGGTTGTAAATAATCTATTATTGATTGCAGACATTCTCATCTGTTAGCTCCAGCGCCCATCTAAATACTGTTACACCAGCTCCATCTTTGATTGCCCTGTTTTTAGGTTCTACTGAAGAGTCTTCAAAGGGTCTGTCCGTTAGAACCACCTCAATCAGATTTGTAACCCTTCCAGATACAGATGGATCGAGCAGATAGCTATCAAGCATCAATTCAAAACTATCTCCTTCTCTTTCAAGGTTACCGTTTGGTTCAATCACTGCCTCCTGTGCAATGGAAGGATCTAAATCATAATTTACAAACCATCTCATGTATAGATAATCATCTGTATCTTCATCGGCCACCTTCCCGATCGTAAATGTTATACTCTTACAGGACTTATCTATTGTGATTATACCTGATGTTGGATATATAGCATCATTCACAAAGTATGGGACTCTGTTTTCCTGAGGCCTCATTTTTATATCAACCGGATATACACAACTATATATTAAAGCAAAAGTTATGCCAAAAAGAAAGATCCCTTTTTTGAGTAATATAAAGTATCTTTTTGTATATAGACTCATAACTAACTTTTACTAAGGCTTGCTCAAAAGGAGATGGCCCCTTCAATCTGATCAGATAATAAATAGATCAATATCCATCTTTGTCC
>CAYSBA010000060.1:5832-7108 GCA_964429075.1 uncultured bacterium | reverse complement strand
GACCACTGAAGGCCCTATGGAATCACAAACTCTCTTCTGTAAAGAATTATAAACTATATCAAAGTAAAACTATCGGATTTGTTCCCGGTCAGCCGGATGGTGCAAGCAAACTATGCCTGAGCTGTCATGATGGTACAGTCGCAATTGGTATGTTGATTAAAGGAAAGGTTGATCCAAAATATATGACCGGTGTGGATAGTTCGGGCAGGATTACCCCCGATTCAAAGGGATATCTCGGGACAGATTTATCCGGGATGCATCCTGTTTCATTCGTTTTTAACAAGGATCTAATTATAAAAAGAAAGGCCAACAGATTAAGTGGGTTAAAATTACCTCCAAGGATTGGCAGGGATAGGACCCTGCTTGATGAAAAGGGGAAGGTGCAGTGTACATCCTGTCATGATCCCCACAACGACGATTACTATTCACCGCAAAAGAAAATACCGCACTTCTGGAGGACCCCTACGTGGGATGGTGTATGCCTAAAATGTCATGAACCTATAAATCTACAGAGCGGACATGCAGATAGATCGAAACTACCTCTGGGATGTGGTTCATGTCACAAAGGACATGGTGTCCCTGGTACCCCTATGTTATATGCAAAGGAGGAGGAGCTATGTTTTGACTGTCACAATGGGAAACAGAGGCGTAGGGCAACAAAAGATCAGAAAAGACTTGCGCAGGATGTTACTCTCAGAGATGACAAAGAGGATTTCAAAAAGTATTCTCATCATCCAATAGAACTTAGTGGTCTTCATTCACCACTTGAAAAGATCACCGGCAGGATAGATCAAAATAAGATGCACTCAGAGTGTGTTGATTGCCACGATCCACATCTTGTAACTAGCTCTTCAAATTTTATTTTAAAAAAGCCATTTTTCCCAAAGATAATCGTTTACAATTACGAAAGTGGCTGGAATAAGGTCTGTCTAAACTGTCATGGCAACAGCTCGAATGACAACACTTTTATAAGAGACAAAAGAATGGAGTTTGATCCCGGGAATAGATCATACCACCCAGTCCTTGCTGCAGGAAGGAATAAAGATGTCCCGAGTCTTCTAAAACCCTATAATACAGATTCAATAATTGGATGTATGGATTGTCACGGTTCTGATGAAAAGGGTGTAAAAAATGTACATGGCTCTGGTTATATTGCGATACTGAAGTTCAATTATACAAGAAAGGATGGAATTGCAGAGACCTATTTTGTCTATCAACTCTGTTACAACTGTCATGATAGAAATTCTATCCTGTCCGATCAGAGTTTTAAGTATCA
>CAYSBA010000060.1:0-5822 GCA_964429075.1 uncultured bacterium | reverse complement strand
GTATCACAAATTACACATTGTGGATCAGAAGACGAGCTGCTACACCTGCCATGATTCACATGGTAGTAAAAAAAATACAAATCTTATTCGTTTTAACAAGGATCCGCGTTTTACAAAAGTTAGTCCTTCAAAAAATGGACGTCTTGAGTTTATTGATCTTGGAGCATTTAGAGGGGAGTGCTATTTAAATTGTCATGGAAAGGAACACAACCCGGCATCTTTTTGAAAATTATATATATTTCGGTATTATATTTATTATGGGACTGTTCAGCAATAGTACAGAAAGGGCCTGTTCTAAAAGCAAAGAGTGTTATTCATGGCAAAAGGACACTGCCATGTCAGAGCTGTCACGAGAGGGATTTAAAGCAAACAAAGGGGTGTAGTATGGTATGCCATAGAGGAATAGGTGGACATCCTGTTGGTGTGATACAGATTGAAAAGACAGATCTTCCTCTTACTCGCAATAGAAGGTTAACCTGTATTACCTGTCATGAACCGCACGGAAAAAGCAGGCATAAAAGTATGTTGCGGATGGATTTTGACACCCTATGTATGAACTGTCATAATAAAGGAGAAGGCCATTAAAGAAACAGTCAAAATGACCCTTTGCAGGATACTGAGAGTCGGCAATGACCTTAAATTTCTGGTCATTCTTATCTCAATTTTTGAATTCACAGCAGGTGTTGCAAGGGCCAATTCTGCACCAGAACTGATTTCATTTACAGTATCAAAAAGCACAATTAGACCTTCTGAAAAGGTCACACTTACCCTGAAGGTCTATGATCCGGATTGTGGGATTGATCAGGTGTGTACCTCAGGCTGTGGTAAGAGGATAAGGAGTGATCTAGTAGAATGGTCTTCAGATGGTGGTACTCTATCAAAAATTCAGATGGATGGATCACAGAGCCCATTTGAGACATCAGCAGTTTGGAATGCTCCAGATATTGAGGGTGAGTACACAATAACGGTAAGTGTTCCAGATTCCGGGACATGGATGTGTGGTGGCAGGCAGTACGCAACCTTTACAAAGTCGTTGACTGTATCTTCTGGCAACCCTCCAGTAATTGATAGCCTAATTGTTGGTGCCAAAAGGGTACTTCCCGGTGATACTGTTGAGGTGATATGTTCATCCTACGATCCTGATGGTCAACCACTTTCATTTAACTGGAGTGTAACAGGTGGGTCTTTAAGCGGTACTGATGATAACATTCCTGATAGGGTCAACTGGACTCTTCCACAGACTGCAGGTTCCTTTGAGATAACATGTAGTGTTACAGATTCTGATGGGAACACCACCACTGCAAAAGACTCAGTGGTTGTAAGTCTTGCTGTTAAAAACAAAAAATATATAGGCGTGGATTTTTCACCCTTCGACATTGTCAGTGATAATCTTGGTCGTATATATGTTTCTGAGCCATCAAAAAACAGGATATCGGTATTTGATAGCAGTTTAAAAAAGATATACTCATTCGAAGGACTTGATAATCCTCTTGCCCTTGAAATAGTCGGAGGGGACATCTATTTTAGTGGAGGCAACGGAGCAAAGCTGTATAAATTATCCTTAAATAAACAACTAACAGAGTTGGTTTCAGTTTTTGATAGCCTTGATTATATCACCGACATTGCCCTTTCGAAGGATGGTAACAATCTACTCCTCTGTTCACCAAGATTATCTACAATAACAACAGTTGACCTTTATGGCAAAATAACAGCCTCATTTGACATTGATGGCAGGCCATCTGCCTGCACATACAAGCCTGATGGTAGCATCTTATTGATAAATGCAAAGTATCAGCGAATAGAGATTTACAGTAGTGATGGAAACTTTATCACAAGCTTTTCTAATGAGGGTACAAATGATAATGAGCTAAAACGGGGTCTTGGAATAACAACAGACAACTATGGTAGAATATATGTTAGTGATGTCTATCTTAGCAGGATTCAGGCCTTTAATCCTGATGGTAGTTTCAACAGTATTGTCTCAGAAATAGATCTGGATGAAGGTTTATACCTCTCAAAAAGACTGATTTTTTCCCCTTATGGGGATCTTGTTGTCGTCTCTTCTGGCAACCACTCCATTGTGGATTTCAAGACAAAAGATTCTAATCCAGTGATATGTAACAATGACTCCGATTGTGATGGTATCCCGGATGTTTGGGAAACACAAAAGGGGCTTGACCCACTTAATTCACTGGATGCCTTTCTTGATTCAGATGGGGATGGACTTTTAAATATCTCTGAATACAGAAATGGTACAGATCCATTCTCACGTGATACCGATCATGATGGAGTGGATGATCTTGCAGAGGTAAAAAACAATATTCTGGATCCACTCGATCCTTCAGACAATATACCTGTTGCACAGATTAAAAAAGACTATATCAATACAATTTACCCATCCCTGATAACCCTTGATGGATCACCAAGCACAGATCCAAACAACGATTCTCTGACCTACCATTGGAGTCTCGATTCAGGGCCTGAGGATGTGTTTTTCTCAAGCAAAGATGACAAAAAGGCAGAGGTAGCTCTTAAAAAGGCAGGTACATATGTGTTCAGACTTGTTGTAAACGACGGGAAGGTAGATAGTGACCCAGATTTTGCAGAAATAAGGGTTGTAAATCTTCCACCAAAGATTATTTCCAAGGGCTTTTACAGGGTCATTAAGGATCAAGACTTTTTAATAGATCTTTCACGAAGTGTTGATCCAAATGGTGATGATATAAATTTTAGCTGGCATCAGTTGACCGGTCCATCGCAACTTGATCTACCAGATGGTGGTAGTATCTTTAATGGCAACGTTGATGTCCCTGGGAAATACGAGCTTCTTGTTATTGCAACCGATTCAGAAGGTGCAGAAAGTAGAAAAAAAATAGAGCTTCTTGTAGTACCAGATCCATCCTATCCATTTCTATCAGTTCTAAAGGAATATAGAACTGAGATGGGAAGGATAGTGAAGATAAGGCCACACTATATCCCAGGTGATACCTTCGATTATTCACTAATCTGGAAGTCTGTATCCGGACAGGATATTGATTATACAGTATCTGAGGATGGTACCCTTGCATTCTTTGCAGCCCATAAGGGTGTTTTTATTTTTGAGGCAGAACTATATCTTGATAATACACTTCTTGATTCAAAAAAGGTTGTAGTCTTCGTAGAACAGGATGGCTTTTCAGCACCAACACCTGTAATAAATGGAGAGACCAGCTGGCATCTGGGAGAATATGTCTATTTAAATGGAAATATTAATGGAGATTTCGGTTACTACTGGAAACAGACAAGTGGACCAGGTGCAATGATTGAGGATGCTACACTTTTGAATATTAGGGTAGCTCCATCAGATGTGGGAACATACTGCTACAGTCTAATCCCCTATATGGGTGAGGATTCCTTTTTGCCCTCGAACTTTTGTTTTTCAGTAGAGACAGACGAAGATCATGTACCCGTTGTTAGAGTTGATAACAATACAGTTAATGCCTCTGTAGGTGATCTGGTGGTTTTGTCTGCAGAGTCAAGCTATGACCCAGATGGAGATAGTATAGAATTTCTGTGGAATCAGATAGAGGGGCCTCCTTCTAACACAGCTGATGTACGATCTGGTCTTTTTGAATTCAGTCCAGAATATGCAGGGGTCTATGGTTTTGAGGTAAATGCCACAGACGGGAAAAACTGGGGTATTCCGAAAGTTGCGTATGTTACTGTAGCAGGTGAGAATTCTCCACCTTTGATTTCAGAGATAGAGCCATTACTCAAGGGTTTCAGTAATACGATTGAGATCCATGATTCATGGAGTTATGATCCAGATGGTGATACTCTGCAAAGAGGACTCATTCAGACAGCCGGACCTGAGTCAAGCTTTTCAACTGAAGATGACATCTTAAAAATCTCGCCATCTGTTTCCAATGCTGTGTATGTATACAGGCTGCGAAGTTGTGATCAATTATATTGCTCAGCTCCATCGAGGCTTGTTCTTTTTGTAACAAACAGACCAATTATGTTAAGAAGGGTTCACGGAATCTCTGATATTATGCTCAGATATAAAAAGGATAACGATCCGCTTGATAATCTTGTTGTGGAGTTTCCAGAGGGTGTTAAAGAGGAAGGCTGGGTTGGTGTAGGTGAGGCCAATATTGCGAATCAAGATGAAAAGATAGACATTACATCATCTGTTTTTGTGGGCTCTGACAATAATGATCTTACAGATAGTATGATAATTTATCTACCTTTGAAAGATGGGATAGACCTTGATACTGTAACAGACATAAAATTTGAGTACTATACATACGGTCAACTTAAGGAAACAAAAGATGCTGAATGTTATAGCGATAAACGTATATGTCGTATTACAAATACAGGATGGGGAGTCTACAGGGTGGTTGCTGAAGAGAAAAGGGTTTCAGAAAATGGTAAAGAAAATACACCGATTGAGACACGGACACCCGTTGGATGTGGTTGTAGTACGAGCTCAGAAGGTGGCATGAATATAATTGGTCTTTTGTTGATGTTACTCCTCATTAGGAGAGGATTGTGGCAAACAAAAAATGTCTGATAATTAGTAATCTTATTGTTTTTGTAGCTCTGATGCTACATGTAGGTAGAGTTTTTGCACTCGATTGCCCCCATAGCGATACAGGCTCCTGTGCACCAAATAATTACAGCTGTAAGACATGCCACGGTGGTCATGCCCCGGGGATGGCTCTCACTAAATGGATTGGCAATGCAACGGTCTGCATGCAGTGTCATACATCTGGTGGTGATGCCGGCACAAAACCTTTCGATTCCAACGATCAGGCAACCCCTGGAGTTTCAGGTACCTCTCACCGGTGGGATGCAGATGTAAACAACTCAAATTACGGCGCAAGCACTCCAACGAATCAAGAGATGTCAAGGAGGCTAGACAGCGGGAAAATCATGTGTTCCACCTGTCACGACCAGCACAGTCAAAAGAATACACCCTTCGATCCTGATGCACCAACAACTCCTGGAAGTGCAGGGAGGCATTACATGAGAATAAACAACGATCAGGGTCAGTTGTGCCACAACTGCCATTCTGCCTGGGCACCTTCTAATCCATTGAGTGCAGTAAGGACATGGGATGGTTCATATAAAAGTCACCCAAGTGGCGTGACACTGAATCAAAACGGGATGAACTATGACAGATCAGTACCTCTCGATGCAGATGGAGCGTCTCAACCGAGCGATGGAATCTCTTCTAATGATCTTAAGGTCAGAGATACTGGAGGTGGGGCCATGATGGTGACCTGCCTTTCCTGTCATGCGCCCCACTATGCGGACTCAAACTCCAGTACGGAGTGATAAATGGTAAAAAAAAGGATTCTAAATATATTATGCTTTATTATAATATGTATCATTATTACGCCTTCCTTTGCAGATCAGGTTACAATCAGGTCTAATGGAAGAAGCGGAAGGGATAACAGACAGTGGAATTGGAACGGGACTGAGCTGGGAGATCAGTCGGACACCACGGCTGCCACAGCGAACGCCGACAAAAGAGAGCTCTATTCAACGATGAGCAATGATCCTTCCTATCAGGGGGCTATCATAAATTCAGTCACAATGTATATAAGACACAAGCAGACTACCGGAGATGAGATGATTGAGTTTGGTCTTTATATAAATGGTCAACGCTATAAGAGCCCGTACAAACCTATCCCGGGCACCACCTATTCTGACAGTAATTTTGTATGGGATAAGAATCCTGATACAAATGCACCTTGGACAGCAACAGATATAGATAATATTGAGACCTATCTTAAGAGTAAAAAAAACGGTGGCTGGTCTGGCACACTGTATGTTTC
>CAYSBA010000059.1:952-7190 GCA_964429075.1 uncultured bacterium | reverse complement strand
TTGTAATACTCTGCTGCCTTTTTAAAATCTGCCATCCTTTCATAAAATGTTGCAATCCTCCAGTACACATCTTTTAGATACTTAAAATTCTTATACTTTTCTACCAAACTCATGGCCATTTTAAGGGCCATATCGAGCTTCTCAGCCTTATCATATATAACCATTGCGTTGTAGTACGCCTTTGAAGTATACTTGCTGTTTGGGTAATCCTTTGTATATCTTCTGAACATTTCAGCTGCTTCTGCGTGGTTACCCTCCTTATCGACCTCTAGGATTATCTTAAAGGTACCACCCTCTATTACCTTTTTGAGATATTTTTTAAACCTTTTATCAGCAGTCAGTTTTTTATTCTTGATAAAAACCTTTGCCCATTTTACAAGATCACGCCACTTTTCCTTTACCTCAAATATATTTAATGTTAGATCTGCTGCCCTCCTTGCGTATTTATGATTTGGCCAGTTCTTAACAATCTCTCCAAATCTATGACCTGCCTCTTCAAAGTGTTTGTGACTGTAAAAGACATATGCTGCCTTGAATTTCACAGCAACAAGCTCATCCACATCTGGCTTTTTCTCAAGTGAGGTAACAATCTTTACATACTGGTCACAGGCATCAACCAGTTTTAGCTCTAACTCCGGTATCTCCTCCTCTTTATACTCTTTCTGTTTTGATATCTTTTTGAAGGTTAGCTTTGTCTTTATCTTCTCTTTCTTCTTGCGTCTGCGTTTACCCCGTTTCCCCCACTGCCTTTCATCGGGCTTTTCGCCTTTGATCAGTTTCTCGTAACAGAGAATCTCTGAATATGCTGCATCCTTTGCATATTTTCCCTTCGGTTTTAAAGCTACTACCTTGTGGTAATTTTCTGCTGCCTTTTTGTATTCACCAAGTTTATAGAGTATATCGGCATAGAAAAATCGCATCTGATAGGCAGCTTCCACATCAGGAAAGGTCTCAAGATACTCTTTATAAAGATCTCTTGTGAGCTCATAATAATCCTTCCTGTTTGAGACCTGTGCGTCTCTGTGATAGGATGTTACAAGGTTCCTTAAGGATAACTCTGTCAACTCATAGGCCTTTTCAAGGGCCTCTTTATTATGTCTGTTACGTTCGGCCCAGGGTGATTTTGGCCCATAGAGATCGACAAGTCGTTTCATCTCTACCTTCACCATCTTTTTATCACCCAGCCTGCTGTATGCCTCTACCACCTCACTCTGCCACATGGGTGCCTTAACATCATCGGGATAGTCGTTTATTAAGTCTTTGTAGGTCATTATAACCATATCATCCTTACCCTGTTTTTTGTATACCTTGGCAAGTTGTTCTATCAATTTTTTTGCTGTGGCCCTGCCTTTTATTGAAATAATGTATGACTTTGCCTCCTGCAATTCGTTCAACTGGCTGTAGGCAAGGACAATATCGTTTAGGGCCTCATCAACAAGTTTTATTTTGTTTGCCTCCTGAGAATTCAGACTGAGATCTATCACCTTTTTGAATTTCTCGATTGCACTTTTATATTCCCCAAGGTTATAATCACACCAGGCGAGTTTATAGAGGGCATACACATATGTCTTTGCTGTACGGTAGCGCATTGCGCCTTTGTAGGCCTTTATAGCCTTCATCAGTTTGTTGTTGTCAAAATAGTGCTCTCCCATTGCAAGATATGCATCTGGTGCAAATTTGCTGTTTGGAAATTCCTTGATCAACTGCCAGTATTTGCTCATTGCCTCTCTCTTTTTTCCTGAAGCATAGAGGTTATACGCAGTTACAAACAGGACCTCATCCCGCCTCGGATAATCCTTATATTTTTTTAATATGCGCATATACAATGAGAGTGCCTGTCTCATTATAAGCTTAGAGCGTCTGTTGTTCAGCTTTGGTTCAGGAAGCTTTTTGCCTGCATTTAAGGCATTTAACCACTTATCGTAGGCCTTATTATAGGCCTCCATCTCTTTCAGAGCTATATATCTTGCCTGTTGCCAGTATGCCTCAGCAAGCTGAAAGATAAGATCTGGCTTTCGTGGATCGTTGTCAGGGAAGGTTGGTATTAATCTCTTTAACTGCTCAATACGCTTTCTCCTCAATTTTGCTGCCTTCTCACTAAGATCGACCTTTTTCATAGTAGCGGGCAGCTGGAACTTTGCAGGCCCTCTCTCAATCTTCTCTTTTTTAGTAGTCTTTGTTGTTTTTTTTCTTCTGGTCCTCTTTCTTGCCGTTGCAGGATTTACGGTACCAAGAATTACACAGAAAATAGTAAATAGTATGACAAACCTATTTGTCGATCTTATTTCCCACATATGCCCTCCACAGTATAAACATAGTAACCGAGCTCATCCAGCCAGTATTCGCCATTAAAATGCCAGTATTCCACGTAATAAGGGATATTATCAGGCTTTTTTGTCTTCTGCATCCTCGCCAGCACATCAGGATCCTTACCCCTCTCAAGCATCTCTTCTGCAGCCTTTGTTGTCTCATATCTTATAAGATCTATCTGATTCTTAAAGTCTTGAAGGGTCTGATAGATATTTCTCAGTCTCATCATTATCCACTGGCCTGCTATCTTTACATACTGTCTCTTCTGCTCATTCACCTGTCCGAGAAGCTCAGATTCGAGTGTACTACCCTGCCACATCTGCAGAGACTTAATCTTCTTCTCCTCCTTCTCAAGATCCTTTAGAAAATGAAGGATCTTTCTTAATCTCGGGTTGAGCAACATATGCTTTTTTATAACCTCAGGGATGCCGCCCTGCTCTGGTGGTCGATTCTCCCACATCAATCTATAGTAGTATTCCACATCAGTACTCCTCGAAAGTATCTGTTCAAGAGCCTTCATATAAGGTACATACTCCCTATCGTATGAATCTAGCGCATTGTTTACAGCAGGATAGAGGCAGAGTCTGAAATAGATGGTTGCCATAAGGACCCATGTCTCAGGGATGAATTTGTCTTCAAAGGATGGTGCGGTAACAGAATGAAGATCGCCGAGGGCATATCCATACTGTTTGTTTTTATAGTGTGCCCAGCCAAGCTCAAAAAAGGAGGCCTGCCAGTATGGAAGAAATCGCGGGATTGATTTGTAATACTTTATGGCCTGTTCATAGTTTCTCAGACCATAGTAGGTGCGACCGAGTGCCATCTTTGTAAGATTTCTGATCTTATCTGTAGTCTGTGGTAGGGAGATTATCTTCTTAAATTTTTCCAGTGCCGCCTTATAGTTCTGATGTCTATAATCTATGATACCGAGGATGTACAACGCCTTTGGATATACCTTACTCTTTGGAGATACGGTATTCAAAAAGGCGCTTGCCTCCTGAAGCTTACCCTGATTGTACAAAAGATAACCCACAATGTAGTTGGCCCGATAGAGTACATCTGGCTTTAATCTACCAAAATCCTGCGAATAATACTTTGTGAATAAACTTGGAATAATTATGTCGTCTTCCTTCTTTTCTGCAATGTTAACAAGGTTCTCTATGGCCTTGAGATAGTAAGGATGTATTGGGCCTGTCTTAAAAACAACGCTAAAATAGTACATGGCAGGCTGTAAGAGGCCAAGCTTAAGAAGAGATTTTGCAAGATAGTACTGACATTTTTCTATAATCTCTGTTGTAACTCCATTACTAATTATGTCAAAAAATATAAGGGAACTCTCAACATAACGACCCTTGTTATAGGCCTCAACAGCCCTGTTATAAAATTTTATATCCTGTGCGCTCTGTGGATTGGTTACTGGCTGTGCCCAAAGGTCAGCAAGATTCGAAAGGATCAAAATAAAAAGAAATAGATAAACTGAGCTCTTTTTTACCATAATCCTACCCTACATGAGAATTGAGAAACCCAGTAGAAACATAACAATGTTTCTTGAGTCATTCATATTATCACCAATATACTTATCTTTCTCACTGTCGCTTAGATCATTGTATGCATTTTTATCCTTGAAATCTGCAGATTCAGATGGTTTAAAGGCATCGGCAAAACCGATATCTCTGACCTCAAAAAGGATGGTAAGCCAGTGTTTCTCAAACATCCATATCCTGAACCCACCTGCAATACTACCTATCATCTTTATGCCTAAATCATTATAAATCTTCTGATTAGATTCACCGGTCTTGTAGGGCCACCATTTTGTAGAAGCCATCCCCACTCCAGCACTTACGTATACATCAAACTGTCCAAATATATTATACATCTTAAATTTACCATATATAGGATTGAGGTCCAGTGCCCCTATAAACATATATTTTAACTCTTCGAGCTTTGGATATGAGGGAAGCAGGCTTGCCTTGTTTCTCAGATCCATTGTAAAGTTAGTCTGCTTGCTAAAGAAAAAACTTCCCAGTATACTTACTGCCATCTTCTCTCTAAAATGATAAAGTCCCTTTATCCCCACAATCTTGTGGGATATGTATTTGTCTCCCCAGGATGTGCCAAAAAATGGTGCGATCTCAAATTTTCCTTCCTTTAAATAAAATCTCTCTTCAAGCACATGTATATCCTGGAATGGCTCCCTCTTCCCGATGCCACCCCTCTTTTGTTGGGTCTTCTTTACCTCCTGAGCAAAAACAGATGTTGAGACAGATATTACAAAAAGCATTAAAAAAAGTCTCTTCATCGCCTACCTCAAAATATAAAATTCACTCCGAAATCACCGAACATATAGTCATTCATCTGACCCTTACCATCAACACTTTCTGAAAACAGATAATCTCTTAAGCCGAGTCTGACGACAAGATTATCAATGATCCAGTAACGGAAACCCACAGCCCAGACATAGACAGGGGTTGTACCACTTTTTGTTGTACCATCAGCATCACCACCAAGGACAGTCTTGTTTGTGGATACAATCCCTGCACCAAGTTCTATGTATAGGTTGTAATTGAATGAAAGCTCAGAACCAAGATTGAACTTTCCATACATTGGATTGTATTGAAAAAAACCGATCCCATCAAAGACAAACTTTGTAGTATTGCTCAGCTCTTTGGTAATATCTGTGCTCTTACTCAATACGGCCTGTTTTAGATCTTTGTCTTTGGCAATGTCAAAACGACCGAGCAGACCAATAGCAAGCTCTTCAGTAAAATGGTAGACAAACAAAAGACCTGGACTATAATGTTGTTCGAATTTGCTTGCCACCTCCATACCAAAACTGAGCCCTGTCTCAAATTTTCCATCAAGGACAAATCTCTGTTTCAAAAGCGGAGGTAGATTCTCAGGTCGTTTAACCACATCAGCCCGGGCCACATTCGTTTGAAAAAACAAACCTAAACCACAGGCTAACAACAATAAGCCTTTCAACAAGGGAAGATTCCTGTTCTTCATGGCCCTCCTTTAATAAAATATGTTTAAGCTTTCTTTTTGATAATCAACAAACCTTTCCTGGCACCCGGCACTGCCCCTTTTATAAGTATACAGTTCTCATCACTCAGGATCTTCTCGACCTTCAAATTTTTGACAGTAACCCTTTCGTTCCCCCAGTGTCCTGGGAGCTTTTTGCCCTTGAAGACCCTGCCAGGAAATTCGCACATCCCTATTGAACCGGGATGTCTGAAATATTCATGAGTTCCATGACCGGCATCTGCACCAGAAAAGTTATGCCTCTTTATAACCCCTGTAAACCCTCTGCCTTTACTCCAGCCTGTAACATCTACAATTCCGCCTTCATTCAACACATTAATACTGATTTCGTCCCCTACCTTAAAACTTTTACACTCCTCCTCGGAAAGACGAAATTCCTTTATTATCTTTTTTGGTTTTACCCCTGCCTTTTTGAACTGACCGAGTATGGGCTTTTTCATTTTGTAGGGGTTTGCAGACTCAAAGCCAACTTTAATTGCACAATAACCATGCTTTTCTTTGGTCTTTACCTCAAGCACCACCCCGGGCTCGGCACTAATTACTGTCACGGGGATAACGGTGCCATCCTCTTTGAAAATCTGCGTCATGCCGAGCTTTCTACCAACAATTCCTATAGGCATGATCCATCTCCATTAGAAACTTGTTCAACCATATAAGCACAACTCTATCAAAAAATCAAGAAAATTATCTCAGGTTGACAAAGATCTCTTAAAATTATAGGAATTGATCGATTTTTTGCATAGCTTAAGACATGGAGGAGGATCCATTATGGGGAGAAAGAGCATATATCGAATAGCCTTTGAAAATTCGCCAGATGCTGCATATCTGATAGATAAAAAAGGTAAGTTTATTGAGATAAACAGGGAATTTGAGAGGCTTTCAGGAT
>CAYSBA010000059.1:0-942 GCA_964429075.1 uncultured bacterium | reverse complement strand
AAGAGCTCAAAGGGAAGAAATTCAACGAGATTGATCTCATTCACCCAGACTATTTAGATAAGGTTGAATCAGAATTCAAAAAGAGAGTAAAGGGTGAACTCAGTCCACCTTATGAATTTAAGGTTATAACTAAAAAGGGGATTGAACTGTGGGTGGAGCTCCACACCACACCTATTATGGATAAGGATGGTAAGGTTGTAAAGATATTCGGTATTGCAAGAGATATTACCATTAGAAAGGAACTTGAATCACTCAAAAGCTACTATAATATAATTGCAGAAGATGGGAATGTGGGTCTTTTTGTTATAGACTCATCAGCTAAGATTCTTCATGCTAACAGGACCTTTTTGAAACTCTTTCATATAAAAAGACCCATTACAGGACTTCTGCTACGGGACCTTGATGAGATAAAGCCGATGTATAGAGAGGCAATTGAGGATAAGATATCGCAGATACTTCAGGATCAGGATGTGGACCCCTGCACAGTTGAGCCCTTTGAAGACAAGACAACCTATCAGGTAACACTCGGTACTGTAAAATCACCAGATGGAGATACTGCTGTGTATGGTGTGGTAGTTGATGTTACAGAACTAAAGCGCCTATCAATAACAGACAAATTAACCAATCTGTACAACAGGCACTTCTTTGACAATTTCCTGACAAAGGCTATTTATCGATCAAAAAGAAAGATGCATCGTGGTCTTGATCTGATCGAATATTGCTTTTCAATCCTGTATATTGATGTAGACAATTTTAAAAAATACAATGATCATTTTGGACACCTGAAAGGTGACGATGTCCTCAAAAAGATCTCAAATGCACTCCTTAAGGCCCTCAAGAGAAAATCTGATGTCCTTGCAAGGTGGGGAGGTGATGAATTTATTGTATTTCTTCCAAATACCCCTGTAGAAAACTCAAAGATAGTTGCAGAAAGATTGCTTG
>CAYSBA010000058.1:1697-7289 GCA_964429075.1 uncultured bacterium | reverse complement strand
ATTGCTTGACACATGAGACAAGCAGTGTTACAAAATCTGTTGCACTGCGAGAGTGGCGGAACTGGCAGACGCGCTGGACTTAGGATCCAGTGGGGTTTCCCGTAAGGGTTCGAATCCCTTCTCTCGCATATATTGATGGAGAAAGATATGGACCTTGAGATTGAAAGACAAATCCTTGATTCCTGCCTTGTTCGGCTGGATGTAACGATCCCTGAGGAGGAAGCCAGCAGACTGAAAAAAAGTGTTATTCAAAAGATAAAAAACACTGTAAGGATAGGAGGTTACAGAAAAGGCAGGGTGCCAGATGAGATAATACTTACTCGTTTCCGTAACCTGTATAGGGACGAGCTAAGACAACTCACAATTGATAACACTATCAATAAGGCATTAGAAAAAGCAAATATTTCTTATATATTTGATCTTGAGGTGATTCGCTTCAGGCCGGAAGATAAGATATTCTTATCGCTTTCCTTAGAGGTTCCACCCCAAATCGATTTTGGTATCTTAAAGAATCAAAAGATAACCATAGCAACAGAAAGCATCAAAGAATCATGGCTAAACAAAAGAATCGAAGATTTGAGAATAAGCTTCGGTAGATATGAAAAGAGCGATGAGCCCATTGGTGACAGCCATGTGGCGGATATCCTCTATAAAATAGAGGGTGATGAAAATCCAAGGCTAATTCAAATCGCAACCTTTACACAGCAGGATGGATTTGCAGCAATCCTTTCCAAGGAATCCATAGGAAAAAAGAAGGGTCAGAAATTTAAGATCTCTGTATCGTCAAGCCTGCTGGATCTGGAACCTGAGGCCGATGTTGATGTCGAAGTTGAGATTGTGCAGGTCTATCGGGCAACCCTTCCGGATCTTGATGATGATTTTGCAAAGTCAGCAGGATACAAAGATCTTAAACATCTTAAAGATTCAATGTATAATAAGTTACAGTATGATATTGAGGTAAATAATAAACAGAAAGCGTTGATGGAAATCTCAAAATGGGTTTACGAAAAAAATCCCTTTAGATTACCCGATAGATTTACAGAATCAAGGATGAACAACCTGTCCTACAGCATTTTAAAAAGACCACCTTCTGAACTGAACTATCAGATGAGAAATATGTTAAGGTTATTAACCCATCAAGAGGTTATACGAGATTGTGTCTTTTACAGCTATATCGAACAGAAATCCATCTCGATTGATCAGGATGAATTAAAGGACAGGATAAAATTGCTTGCCTCTTTTGAAGGGATCAGTCCGGATCTAAAGCGTGCACAGATGGAACGGGATAGATTAATCGATTCCCTTAAAAAGGATTTACTTTTTTTTAAGGCCCTTGATAATATGGTGCAGGAATATTCTATTACCATCATAAGGGAGGAAACAGGTGTATCAGATACCAATAGTAGTAGAACAGACAGGGCGTAGTGAACGCGCCTATGATATCTTTTCAAGATTACTCAAAGATAGGATTGTCTTTTTGGGTACCCCTATAGACGACTATGTTGCCAATCTGATAATAGCACAGCTTTTGTTTTTAGAAGCAGAGGCCCCAAACAAAGACATAAATTTTTATATAAACTCTCCAGGTGGTTCTGTGACTGCTGGAATAGCAATATACGACACAATTCAATACATAAAGCCAGATGTGGTTACAATTTGCATTGGACAGGCAGCGAGCATGGGAGCGGTTCTGCTTGCAGCAGGTACAAAGGGTAAACGTTTTTCTCTGCCAAACGCACGTATCATGATCCACCAGCCAATGGGGGCCTTTCAGGGTCAGGCCACCGATATTGAACTTCAGGCCAAAGAAATTCTGAGGCTCAAGGCATTACTTAACAGGATACTTAGCAAACATACCGAAAGACCTGTCGATCAGGTTGCCAAAGATACGGAAAGGGATTTTTATATGTCTCCTCAAGAGGCACTTGAATATGGCTTAATCGACAAAATAATAGAGTCTCGCAAAGAGACTTGATATTTTGAGCACTAATGAGTAAGATAGTGTTATGAGTGCACGTGGATTTGGCAGTTCTGACAGTATCAGATGTTCTTTCTGCGGAAAGAGTCAACGAGAGGTACGCAAACTTATTGCAGGACCAAAGGTCTATATCTGTGATGAGTGTATCGAATTATGTAATGAACTTATATCTGAAGATCTTAAGACCAGCAAAAAGGGACCTAAATTTGATTTGAGTGAACTTAAGACCCCTGAACAGATCAAAAAAGAGCTTGATGAATATGTGATCGGGCAGGATTGGGCCAAAAAGATACTATCTGTAGCCGTTTACAACCATTATTTAAGGATAAAATCCAACAAACACAGTGATGTAGAACTCACAAAGAGCAACATCCTCTTAATTGGACCAAGTGGGGTAGGAAAGACCTATCTTGTACAGAATCTTGCAAGGATACTGGATGTTCCTCTTGCTATTTCAGATGCAACTACACTAACAGAGGCAGGCTATGTTGGTGAGGATGTAGAAAATATAATAGTAAATCTCCTTTATGCTGCAAACAACAATGTTGCCCTTGCAGAAAAAGGAATAGTGTACATAGATGAGATAGACAAAATCGCACGTAAGAATGACGGGCCATCTATAACACGGGATGTTTCTGGTGAGGGTGTTCAGCAGGCACTCCTAAAGATCATAGAGGGTACAGTTGCAAATTGTCCTCCAAAGGGAGGCAGAAAACATCCACAGCAGGAATTTATACCAGTTGATACAACAAATATCTTGTTTATATGTGGTGGTACCTTTGAAGGCCTGGATAAAATCATAAAAAAGAGGCTTGAAGGGACTTCTATGGGATTTGGTTCAAAACTTGCCAACACAGAGGAGATGGATTACTGTGATATTATCGATCAAATACTGCCAGAAGACCTCATAAAGTTTGGTATGCTGCCGGAATTTGTTGGAAGACTACCGGTCGTTGCAGGTCTCAATCCACTTACAGAGGAAGATCTATTAGAGATACTAATTAAACCCAAAAATGCCCTTATCAAACAGTATCAAAAGATATTTGAGCTATCAAACGTAAAGCTTCATTTTACAAGAGGTGCCCTGCTTGAGATTGCGCGTCAGGCCATAGAGACAAAAACAAATGCAAGGGGGCTCAAGAGCATCCTTGAAAAGACTCTTCTTGATTTTATGTTTGAGATACCATCAAAAAAAGACACCACGCGCGAAATAATCATTACAGAAGAAGATATAAGGTGGGGCAAATCTTCTCAGGTGCTTCAAAAAAAAGCAATCTAAAGGAGATCAGATGGCAATAAGAACCGAAGATGAATACTTTGCAAAAGAGGATGCCCTGAAGTTAAGAAAACTCGCCAAAGAAAAGATGAAGCGTCTTGCGGAAGATGAGCGAAAGAGACTCAAAGAACTTCACTGGATGCACTGTCCAAAGTGTGGCTATGAACTGGAACAAACAAGCTATCGTGGGGTAGAAATCGATCGGTGTTTTAACTGTGGTGGAGTATGGCTCGATCAGGGCGAGCTCGAAAAGTTAACTGGTAAGGAATCAAACCTAATTGAAGATATCCTTTCACTTCTAAAACTCTGATAAAAAATGCGCTACAGCCCTCCAAGTGGGTCCAAATTAATGAATTTAGTAGAGGATCGTGTCCTTGTTTTTGATGGTGCAATGGGCACTATGCTTCAGAAGCAGGCATCTTTTGTTAGATGTCTTGAAGAGTTGAACCTATCTGATCCATCTTATGTACAGTCAATCCATGAGGAATATCTGAAGGCTGGGGCGGACATAGTGGAGACAAACACATTTGGGGCATCCTATCTGGAATTAAAAGAGCATGGTTTATCAAAATACACCTATGAAATAAATCTTTCTGCTGCAAATTTTGCCATTGAGGTGGCACGAGATTACGGTGGTTTTGTTGCAGGCTCTATAGGACCAGGAAGGTTCCCACCAACTGCTGGGAAATCAACTTTAAAGACCCTTATAGGTTCCTATGAACCACAAGTAAAGGCCTTTCTAGACGCCGGTGTGGATGCAATAATTGTTGAGACTGTACAGGATCCACTTCAGGCAAAGGCGGTATGTATTCTTTTGTACAGGTTGCTAAAAAATAGAAATAAAAGACCCTTTGTTTTTCTGCAATTTACGGTTGAGCGAAACGGCAGACTACTTTTTGGTACCACTCCGCTTGCTGCACTTTACACCTTTATGTCCTATCCATTTATTGATTGCTTTGGTTTTAACTGTTCTCTGGGTCCTGATTCATTACTCGATCATGTCAGGCTGTTTGCAAAAAATGTAACAAGGGCTGTGTCAGTTCAGCCAAATGCCGGGTTACCAGAACAGAAAGATGGAGAGCTAATATATTCAATGACACCAGATACCTTTGCCAGACATATTTATGATATTGTGAACGATACACATATTGAATTTGTAGGTGGTTGTTGTGGTACGACCCCAGAATTTATTAAAAAGATAAAAGAAAAAATAAAATCTGTAAGCCCCAGAAAAAGAAAATCCATAACAAAACCATACATTACAAGCCTATATCAGGCTACGCCACTTTTTCAGAACAGAAAGATATTAATCATATCAGAAAGGTGTAATGCTACAGGCTCAAAAAGATTTAGAGAGCTGCTTTTGTCGCAAGATCTTGATGCAATCGAGGAGTTTGCAAGGGATCAGGAGCGACTCGGTGCACAGGCAATGGACATCTCTGTAGCAATGACAACCGGAGATGAAATAGAGTTTTACAAACGGATAATACCCCGTCTTGCACGATCTTTAAATGCACCACTTGTCTTTGATTCTACCGAGCTTTTGGCATTACAGGAGGCATTAGCTTTATATCCCGGCAGAGCAATTATTAATTCACTAAATTTTATTGATGGAGAGGATAGATTTATAGAAGGTATTGAGCTTGTAAAGGAGCATGCAGCTTCTGTTATCATCTCAGCAATGGATGAAGATGGCATGGCAGAAGGACTTGATAGGAAAAAGAGGATCTTTGAAAGAGCATATAATATATGTGTAAACAAGATGGGGCTTGAACCAACAGATATATTGTTTGATCCTCTTACGTTTTCTATTGCTGATGGTTCAGTAGATTCAAGAAAAAGGGCGTGGGCAACCCTTGAAGCAGTCAGATGGATTTCAGAAAACTTTGAAGGTTCAGGTAGTGTTCTTGGAATAAGTAATGTATCCCATGGACTAAAAGGAATGGTCAGGGATCTGATAAATAGTGTATTTCTGGCGATTGCAAAAGAAAAAGGCCTTACTGCTGCAATTGTAAACCCATCAAAAATCATTTATAAGGACCAGATTGATAGCAAAACTTTTGATCTCGGGACAAAACTCTTTTTGACCACAGAAGGTGATCCACTATTTGAGCTAATTGAGATTGTAGAAGCAAAACGGTCTAAAAACATACAGGGTGAAATCAAAAGCGTTGAATCGATAGAAGATCCTGTAGTTAGATTAAAAGAGATGATTATCGAAGGGAGGACATCTCATCTTTCAGAACTGGTAAAAAAGATACTTATGGAGAAGGGTAAAAATGTACTCTTAGAGGAGGTTATCTTGCCTGCAATGGAGAAGGTGGGTGTTCTTTTTGAA
>CAYSBA010000058.1:0-1687 GCA_964429075.1 uncultured bacterium | reverse complement strand
TTTGAAAAGGGGAGTATGCAACTACCTTATGTAATGAAATCGGCTGAAGTATCAAGCAAGATAGTATCATATCTGAAGCAGCACTCGGATCAGGAAAAATTACCAGCAAAGGCAACATTTATACTTGCCACGGTGGAAGGGGATGTCCATGATATAGGAAAAAACCTTGTAAAACTTGTTATTGAAAACAGTGGGTACGAAGTTATTGATCTCGGTATCCAGGTGCCGGTTGAAAAGATTATTGAGGCAAGGGAAAAATATGATTCTGTAGCCATAGGGATGTCCGGTCTGTTAGTAAAATCTGCCATGGTTATGAAAGACAATCTTGTTGTGTTTTCCAAAAGAGGTTTAGATATCCCTGTAATTGTTGGTGGGGCAGCGTTAAATCGCAGATTTGTCGAAAAGATCCTTGCTCCACTCTATCCTCATGGGGTGTATTACGCAAAAGATGGTTTTGAATGCAAAAAGATCCTCGATAAAATCTGTAACGAACCGAAAATATGTCCTGTAAGGAAAAATAGCAATAACAGGTTAAAAGAAAAATTAATCATCCAAGAAAGAGGTTCAAGAAGGATTCTTAAAGGGCAGTACCCTGCTATTGATGTAAAGACAGATTTAGTAAAAATTGTAAAAATTGATCCTGAAAAGGTCAGACCATACATAAACAAGACATTTCTATTCAAAGGACAGTGGAAGTTCAAAAAGAGGGATTTTAGTGATGCTGAAGAACTATTCAATAGGGTATGGCACGATATAACCTCTATGAACGATATCAAATTTTTCGCAAGTTATGGGTTTTTCAGAGCAACTGTAGATGATAATTTATTGATAATTCAGTCTTCCTTACATAGTTTTAAGATCTATCTACCACGACAGAATAAACCAGATGGACTCAGTATTTCAGATTTCTTTAGAGCAGAACAGCCTGTAGTTGTGGGTCTTTTTGCTGTAACTACAGGAAAAAGAATAAAAGAATATCTTGATGCATTGAAAAAAGAAGGCAGGTTTCAGGACTATGTGCTAATCTCAGGTCTCAGTGCTACACTCGCAGAGGCGCTTGCAGAATATGTTCATAAGATGATCAGAGAGGAGGCCGGAATTGAGAAGGATTTGCCTGTGGAGTTAATCTTAAAGGGAAGTTATCAGGGGGCAAGGTTCAGCCCTGGTTATTCATCAATACCCGATCTGTCAATACAAAAAGATCTCTACAAGATCCTCAATCTATCTGAGATTGATATGGAGGTTACAGAAAACTTCCAGCTTGTACCATCTCACTCAATAACTGCAGTTGTCTCCTTTCATCCAGATGCACACTATATCAATGTTTGAAGGTGATTGTTGATCAAAAAAGATTAGTCTGGTTAAGCCCTGAGGATATTGATTCTGAGTCTTTGTGTCACACCTATCCATCAGAAGTATCCATGAATCTTATTGAAGATATAAGGACCTTGGGTATAAAAGCCCCCCTTTTAGTAGTAAAGGATAAAGAAAGACTACTACTTTTGAGCGGGCAGAAACGTTTCATTGCGGCTACAAAACTTGGGTTTAAAAGGATACCAGTATATCTTATAGATGGGCCTATAGGTTGTAGGCATTTTGTTTTATCATTAAAAGATAATCTTTTCACAAGAAGACTTAATTTCTTAGAAAAGTGTCTGTTATGTAAGCTGGTTCTTCTGTATTGTAC
>CAYSBA010000057.1:0-7303 GCA_964429075.1 uncultured bacterium | reverse complement strand
GATAATACGTATCTGCCAGGATGATGTTCTTGGTATGTATTGTAGGAAAGGGGGAGAAAAAGAACCTCAAGAAGCAACAACTGGTGAAAAATTCTATGAATATCACAATATCAACGAGTCTTCATTTGAATTCAACGGCAGGATAGGAGTACTCTTACCTCTAAGCGGACGCTATAGTCCTGTTGGCAAAAGGATCAAAGAGATTGTAGATTATATTCTCGGTTCTGTTAAAGAAATAGAGCTTTTTTATGAAGATACACAGGGTAGAGCTGAAATAGCCGTATCAGCCTTTGATAGACTCGTAAGAGAAAAAGGTGTGTCATTGGTTATAGGGCCACCACTTATTGAGTCTGCACGATTCATTCAGGCAAGGGCTGAACTATATGGAGTCTTCACAATTACAGCCCTCTCATCGTCATCCTTTTCGGATACACAAAATTTTGTTGAAATTAACCTGTTAACTACTGATGGTATCGAGGACCTTTTAAAAAGAATAAAGAGGGTTAATATAAAACGGTTTGCAGTACTCTATCCAGAATCCAGAACAGGTAGAGAACAGGCATTTAAGTTTATAAATACTGTAAAGAGGTTGGGTGGAGAAATAACAGGAATCATAAGTTATGCCCCTGATACAATGAATTTCGACAGGATTGCCATGCGACTTGTAGGACAGTTACCTCTCAACGAAAGGAATGACTATAAAAAAGAAAAAAAGAGGTGCAAAAAGGATTACAGAGGTCAACCATACAGGATAAAAAAGTGTATTGAAAAGGCAAAAAAATTGCTGGAACCCATTGTAGACTTTGATGCATTGTATATACCTGACAGGGCATACAGGATTGCCATGATACTTCCTGCGATATATGCTACAGGGGTAGAATTTGCCGACTGTACACACAAAGACAGAAGGAAGCGCCGTTACGATGGAAAAATAGTACAGGGTGTGTGTCTACTCGGGAATCAGGCATGGTTTTCTGATATCCTGATTGATAAGGCCAACAACTATCTAAGAGGAGCATTGATCTACAATCTTCATCACTCAAAGGACAAACAACTTTTGGAGATACAAAAAATTTTTAACAGAAGGTTAAGTATGTATGAATTGGCCTTTTTCGATATTGCAAGCTTTATAAAAAAGAGACTGATCTCAGAAAAAAAAGCCATATCAGAACTGCTCTATACCGGCAGTTACAATGGATTATTTGGAAGTTATATTTTTGATGGGAGGTTAAAATATAAATTTGTATTAACAAAGGTGGATAGTGGGGGTTTTGAAGATCTGAAATCAGCGGAAAAGGAGGGGGAAGGAGCAGAGAATGAGCCAAAGGCACCATAATGGCTTTATAATTCCACTGTTACTATTAATTGCCACCATTTTTTCTACACTCTTTGCCGGTACATATATCAGCGGGCATGAGTTAGATCAGATTATGGCCAACCCCTCTTTATTGTTAAAAGGTATCCCCTTTTCTGTTTCAATAATCCTGATACTCGGTTCACACGAAATGGGTCATTATCTGACAGCACGGCACTTCGGCATCGATGTCACACTACCCTACTTCATACCCTTCCCAAACCCAATGGTTGGAACAATGGGTGCTGTTATAAAAATTAGACAACCCATCATGAACAGAAGGGCACTTTTGATGCTCGGTGCATCTGGCCCAATTGTGGGGATATTGGTTGCTCTGCCAATCCTGATATATGGGCTGCACACATCCCATGTAGAATCAATCATGCCCAATACAATCAAAGAGGGGGACTCAATATTATACCTTACTCTTAAACATCTGGTAATTGGTGATATCCCTGTGGGTTTTGATGTTAAGATAAATCAGTATGCATATGCAGGTTGGCTGGGGATACTCGTAACATCTCTAAATCTCATCCCGGTAGCTCAACTCGATGGTGGACACATACTATATTCTCTTGCACCAAGACTCCACGAAAGGTTAACAAAACTTGTTCCATTTATACTCGGTGCTATGGGTCTTTTTTACTGGCAGGGCTGGTTAATATGGGCGATCTTAATAGTCTTTATTGGCAGATTTAAACATCCTACCCCTACTTTTCAGGAACTCTATCCCCTCGACATCCTGATCGGGATCATCGGACTTTTATTATTTATATTGACATTTACGCCTGTGCCCATGAAAATTATTTAATTATATTGCAATTGAAGATAACCTGTGTTAGTTTAACTTGCTGGGTTTAGCCTATGAGAAATGTACAGAAGACAATTTTGGTATGGATATTTTTTATCCTGATCTTTTTTTTCATGTATACACTATTGAATCCCGGGAGCAGGGGTTATAAGGAGATCACCTACTCCAGATTTATTAAAAACCTCGATAGCGGAGAGGTGGTTTCCTTCAAGATAGACGATCTTACCATAAAAGGTGCTCTCAAAGATGGATCAAAATTCATAACCCATGGAATAATAAGTGAAAAGAGACTAGATGAGGCCCTGAATAAAGGAGTTGAAATAGTCTTTGCAAAGAGAGAGAGGAAGGGCTTCTGGCAGTCTATTTTTGTTACCTGGTTACCAATGATCTTTTTAATGGCTCTCTTTTTTATGTTTATGAAACAGCTACAGGCAGGTAGTGGGAAGGCACTATCTTTTGGTAAAAGTAGAGCAAAGTTGATCGATGGTGGCAAGCCACTTGTAACCTTCGATGATGTTGCAGGCGTGGATGAGGCCAAACAGGAATTACAGGAGGTGGTAGAATTTCTTAAGAATCCAAGAAAGTTTACCAAACTTGGTGGGGAATTACCACGTGGAGTACTTTTGGTAGGACATCCCGGAACGGGGAAGACACTACTTGCAAAGGCTGTCGCAGGTGAAGCAGGTGTGCCATTTTTTACCATATCAGGGTCTAATTTTGTAGAAATGTTTGTTGGAGTGGGTGCAAGCAGGGTCAGAGACCTATTTGAAAAAGCTAAGAGAAATGCCCCATGTATTATCTTTATTGACGAGATAGATGCAGTTGGTCGTCTGAGAGGTGCAGGGCTTGGCGGCGGACATGATGAAAGAGAGCAGACACTCAATCAGCTGTTGGTTGAGATGGATGGCTTTGATGCTAACGAAGGGATAATCGTACTGGCTGCAACAAACAGACCAGATGTTCTCGATCCGGCTCTCTTAAGGGCAGGAAGGTTCGATAGAAGGATCATTATTCCGCTACCTGATGTAAAAGGTAGAGAGGCAATACTTAAAGTTCACGCAAAAAACAAACCCCTTTCAGATGATGTTGATCTGAAGAAACTTGCACAGGGGACACCAGGCCTTTCTGGTGCTGATCTTAAAAACATCCTTAATGAGGCAGCTCTTCTTGCTGCACGGAAAGGGAAAGATCTGATTGACAACGAAGATCTTGAGGAGGCAAAGGATAAGATATTGATGGGTGTAGAGCATAAGAGTAAGATTATCTCAAAGCGCGATCGTGAGATTACTGCGTATCATGAAGCCGGTCATGTGATTGTTGCTAAAAATATGCCAGATGCGGACCCAATTCATAAGGTCTCCATAATACCAAGAGGTATGGCACTCGGTGTCACACAACAGATGCCCGAAGAAGACAGGCTGAATTATTCAAAAGAGCAGATAATTACTCAAATAACTATACTGATGGGTGGTCGAGCTGCAGAAGAGATTGCCTTTGATACAGAAACCACAGGTGCAACTAATGATTTTCAAAAGGCAACAGATCTTGCTCGAAGGATGGTTTGTGATTGGGGGATGAGTGATAAGATGGGACATCTCACATATCAAAATAGAAATGAAGAGGTATTCCTTGGTAGAGACTTTGCTGTACAGAAGTTCTACAGTGAACAGACTGCAAGGGAAATCGATCTGGAGATCAAAAATATTATCGAAAATGCTTACAAAACTGCATCTCATATACTATTAACAAACAAACAATCCCTTTCAAAACTTGCAGAGGCACTTTTAGAAAAAGAGGTTCTGATTGACGAAGAGATAGAAAAGATTCTGAATGAATCAAAAGCTGAACCGGACTCACAGGATACAGAAACTGTCTCTGAAACATGAGATGGACCTCAAAGAGGTAAAAAAGAGGATAAAAGAACTGAGAGAGGAGATAGCCTTCCACGACTACAGGTATTATGTATTGAACGATCCAGTAATTTCAGATGCAGAATATGATAAACTCTTTAGAGAGTTACTTGACTTAGAAGAAAGGTACCCTCAATTCAAATCAAAGGACTCACCTACTGTACGACTTACTGTAAGACCTCAGGATGGATTTAAAAAGAGGCAACATGTTGCACCTATGTTGAGTTTACAGAACGCAGTTGATTATGAAGAGCTTGTTGATTTTGTAAAAAGAATAAGAGATGCTGCAAACAACAGTGTAAGCTTCTGTGTTGAACCAAAGTTTGATGGAGTAAGTGTCGAGCTTGTATACCTAAAAGGCGTACTCGATCGAGCTGTAACAAGAGGTGATGGTACTGTTGGTGAAGATATTACCCAGAATATACTAACAATTAAAAGTATTCCATTAAGATTATTTGGGGAAACTTTTCCTGAGACTCTCTCAATTAGAGGGGAGATTCTTATTTCAAAAAAGGCCTTTGTTAAAATAAATAAAAAAAGGATCGATGAAGGCCTTGAACCCTTCGCCAATCCCAGAAATCTTGCATCTGGTTCATTAAGACAGCTTGATCCTGAAATAACAAGACAAAGGCCCCTCTCAGCATTCTTTTATGAGGTGGCAAATGCTATAGATCTTGGATTTAACAACCATCATAAGATCCTTAAGGCCCTAAAGGTCTGGGGTCTTCCTGTATATGATAGATGGATAGTTACATCGTCAATAGAAGAGATACAGAGCTTTTATTCTGATTTTGAGAGAGAAAGAGATGATCTTGAGTTCGAATTTGATGGTGTTGTTGTTAAAGTTGATGATTTAAGATTGAGAGAAAAGCTCGGTTTTACTGCGAGAAATCCAAGATGGGCAATAGCTTATAAATTCAGCCCTGTTGAGGTAACTACAGAGGTACATGATATAATTGTACAGGTTGGCAGAACCGGTATGCTTACACCTGTTGCCGAGCTTGAGCCTGTTGAAGTAGGCGGAGTGATTGTTAAAAGAGCGACCTTACACAATTTTGATGATCTTGCAAAAAAGGATGTAAGAGTTGGAGACAGGGTCCTTATCAGGAGGGCAGGCGATGTTATCCCTGAGATTGTAAAGGTAATAAAAGATCTAAGACCAGAAGATAGTAAGCCCTTTAAGATCCCAGAAAAATGCCCTGTATGTTCTGGAAACTTACTCTATCCTGAGGATGAAGTTGCGATCTATTGTGCCAATGTGAACTGCCTGGCAAAGTTAAAAAGGAGTATTCAACACTTCTGTCAGAGAGATGCAATGGACATTGAGGGACTGGGTGGCAGAACTGCAGACATCTTTGTAGATATTGGTCTGATAAAAGATCTATCAGACATATACAGTTTGGATTATGATAAAATTAAAGATCTACAAGGATTTGGGCAAAAATCGGTAAACAACCTGAAAGAGGCCATAGAAAAGAGCAAAAACAGAACCTTAGATAGATTCATCTATGCCCTGGGTATAAGGCATGTAGGTAAAGAGGTAGCAAGATTGATTGCAAAGGAGTTAAACGATAAGACTGAGCTTTTTGAGATTACATATGAAAGACTTGCACAGATTGAGGGCATAGGGCCCAAGATTGCAAATAGCTTTAAAACCTTTTTTGAAGACCAGAAAAATATAGTGACTGTAAAAAGGATGTTTGAACTAGGTGTAAGTCCAGAATCTATCACTAAAACAGAAACTATTTATGAATCACCCCTGAAAAATAAAAGAATTGTTATCACAGGTACATTGGCTCGTTTTTCAAGAAATGAAGCAAAAGAGCTTCTTGAAAAGATGGGTGCAAGGGTAGTCAGCTCTGTTTCACAAAAAACAGACTATCTCCTTATGGGGACAGACCCAGGATCAAAACTTAACAGAGCAAAAGAACTTGGAATAAAGATATTAAAAGAAAAGGAATTTTATGATATAATAGATCGATATGGCCATGGAAAAGACTAAAATAAAGGATCTGATAAGGGCAAACATTGTAGTATCAGGAAGGGTGCAGGGGGTCTTCTTCAGGGCAACAGCCATGGAAAAGGCCCAATCCCTTGGACTTACGGGATGGGTAAAGAATCTTGCATCAGGCGAGGTTGAAGCTGTTGTTGAGGGGGCAAAGGGACAGGTAGAGGAATTTATAAAATGGTGTCATCATGGACCTTCTGCAGCAAGGGTGGATGAAGTAAGGGTGAGATATTCAGAGTATAAAGGTGAATATAACACATTTAAAATCGAGTATCACTATTGATGGATGAACCTGCCAAGATATCACAAGAACTTGATAGAATTAGTGAAGAGATAGATAAACTTCACACAAAATTTGAACAATATTTTCTTGGAAGAGAAAAAAAATCACCGCAGATAGAGAGGGAAAAACTCCTAAAACGTCTCAGATTGATCCAGTCAAGATATCTGAAAAATACCATGCTTAGATTCAAATTTGGTACAGTAATGTCAAAGATGGTTACATATGGACAATACTGGGACCGGATTTTTAAGGAGATGGAAAATGGTACATTCGACAGGAGACGTTTCAGAGTATCTGAGATGATAAAACCTGGCTCATTTAGTGAAAAACAAAATCAAAAAGTTATCAATCAATCAAGCGATGAAGATCTAAATATCAAAAAACTATATGAAGAATTTGTTCAGAAGACAAAGGAAATTGGTAAAAAACCCACCTCTATCGATAAATTCAGGGCCCACATCATACAACGTAAAGAGCGTTTGATAAAAGAAAAAAAGTGTCATGATGTTGATTTTAAGGTTAAGGTAAAGGACGGCAAAGTTATACTACAGGCCATTGCAAAAAGGAGGGTTAAGAAGGATTAATCAAAATTTAAAGGGAAAGTTGATCGTCCTGGGATCACTGGAAAAGGCCGGAAATCTCCATCTTCTTACATGTTCTACAATACAGGATTCAAGATAAGTCCCTTCAAATTCAGCATCCCTTATCCTTACATTCTCTACCTTCCCAGAGGGTAACACCCTCCAGCTAACCACAACCTTACCGCTCTGGCCACCTCGCTTAAGATATTCTTTACCACAGAAATCAATATCCTTTTTGTTTTTCATTATCACAGTCATTACTGTTTTATTATCAAGTTCTGGTAATACCTCAGCAGGTTTTTCACTATTTTGTTGTGAAGGCCCTGCGATAACAATAGTCTTTTGTGCAGGTCTTT
>CAYSBA010000056.1:2457-7343 GCA_964429075.1 uncultured bacterium | reverse complement strand
GACTTGAGAAGAGTAATTACAAAGGAACAGATATGTTCAATCGTATCGCCTGGATCTATGAAAAAATGGGTAAGCTCGACAAGCAGATAGAGTATCTTAAAAAGACTACAGATGAAGATCCAGAAGATTACGAGGCATACCTTGCTTTAGCAAAAGCCCTCGAAAAAAAGGGTAATATCCGTGAAAGTATGGAGAATGATTTCATTGTTATGAATGCTAAAAATGCAAAGGATGAGCAGAAGAAGAAGGCCAGTGAACACTTCTGGAGCCTTGGTGAAAAAATAATGCTGTCCAGAAAACCTATCCGTGGCAGAACCCCGACACACATCTACAACGCTATAGCAAGGAGGGTATTGAAACTATATAAAGAAAGACTGAAGGAGCAGCCAGAACTTAAAGGGAAGTTTATAATGAAGATAAGGTTGGCAAAGGATGGGACAGTAAAGAATATCGATATTACAACTGATACATTAAAGGACCCTCAAATGGAGGCATCTATTTACTGGCACGCAAGACTTGCTGATTTTCCGGCACCAGGCAAAGATATATTCTACGATTTCCCCTATAATTTCATACCACCAAAACAGTAGTACCAATGCCTCAAAGAACAATTACCGGATTAGAGAGATTAATATTGATGAATTTTGAGCCACTCGCAAGTAGACGGGTGGCGTTTTTGGTAAACCAAGCAAGTGTAACAAACAATATGAGACACCTCTGTGATGCAGCCCTTGAAAGTGGAGTTGATATAAGGTTTATTCTTACACCAGAACACGGTTTTTTTGGTAATTTTTCCTATATGGAACCTGTCTCAGATGGTAGATATAGAGATACTGATATACCTATCTATTCACTCTATGGTGAAGATGAAAGCTCTATTTACCCGGATGAAAATCTGCTTATTGATATTGATGTTGTTGTATGTGATCTGCCAGATGTTGGAACGAGGTTTTATACCTATGCCTCCACAATGGCTGCTGTGATGGAGGTCTGTGCAAAGGTTGGTCGTGAGATGTTTGTGCTTGATAGGCCAAATCCGATTACAGGATTAGAGGTTGAAGGTGGCAAGGCTATAGCAAACGAATATAGATCTTTCGTTGGTTATCTGCCAGTTGCTATCAGACATGGAATGACCATAGGTGAGCTTGCATACCTATATAACGAGGAGAAGTGCAATGATCTCGATCTGACCATAGTAAGGATGGATAACTGGCAGAGAAAGATGTGGTTTGATCAGACTGGTCTTAGATGGGTTGCACCATCTCCCAATATGCCATCCCCTGAAACTGCACTTTTTTATCCCGGTATGTGTTTATTGGAGGGGACAAATATTTCAGAAGGAAGAGGGACAACAAGACCCTTTAAGATATTTGGCGCACCCTTTATTGATGCATATAGATTGTCAGATGCCCTTAACTCCATGGGACTATTTGGAGTGATATTCAGACCAATCTATTTTACACCAGGGTTTGATAAATTCGAAGGCCAGCTATGTGGTGGTTGCGAAATACATATTGTAAATAGAAAATCCTTCAACTCTGTAAAGACAGGTCTTGCTATAATTGCAAAAGTCAGAGAGATGTATCCTGAGGATTTTGTCTGGCGAACCCAGGAGTATGAATTCAAAGATGATGTACCTGCCTTTGATCTGTTAACAGGGGATTCAAAGATTAGAGAGATGATTGATAGCGGAATGGATTTCGAAAAGATTTATGCAGAGATAAACAGAGATCTATACAATCTCAATGATATAAGAAAACAGTATCTCATATATAATTGATATGGAGTTTACATATGGAATACAGCAGTGTTTTAAAGGAGTTATTGTCCGCTAAGGATGCAAGTGAACTTGTTGATACTATACTTAAGGTATATCTTGAGCATTTCAGCCTGACAGTATTTTTTAAAAAGGAAGGCAATAAGTTAAAGCCCTGGCGTGCAAGAGGTGTCATAAATCAGGATAGATTGAAGGAGGTTGAAATCCCACTCGATCTACCTTCTGTGTTCAAAAATGCAATAGAAAACAGGACCCATTTTTATGGTACAATACCAGGAGATGACAGAATAACAAAAGATATTTTTAAAAAGAAACTCATGCTTGATCCACCTTCTAATCTGCTCATAATACCCATAAGCCTTAATGATAAACTTATCGGTGTACTGTACGGTGATAGGAGGAAGGAGCATATACATCTTGAAGAGATCAGCGATTTACTGATAATCTCCTATCAGGTGCCAGAGGCTTTTAGAGAACTTATACTAAGGAAAAAGAGCGGGAAGGAACTTGAAGACGATGGAATTACAGTCGAGGTTGAAGAACAGGTAATTGATCAAAAAGAGCTTCGAAAACTTGTTGAAGAACTTAATTCACGCCTGCCCTATGAGGTTGGGGATATTATAAAAAAGATAAAAAAGATAGGACGGGCCGCGATTCCTGTGATTATGGAATATTTTCCCGGTAATGTGGTTGTAAATCGAAACATACCCACAGAGGATATGCCACCTGTAGAATTTCACTCAAGTATAATCCGTTGTCTTGTGGCGATGGGCGAAGAGGTACTGCCCTATGTTATGTATTTTCTTAACAGTCAGGACAGGGACAAGAGGTTTTATGCAACCTTTATATGTGCAAATTTTCTAAGGCAGGATCTTATCCATCACCTGTACAAAAAGCTCCTTGACGAAGATAGTGCAACCCGTGATATAGCTGTTGCTGCTATGAAAAGATATGAAAACTCAAAGGAATTTGCATCAGTGTTGACCTATCTTCAGGAGGCCCTCAAGAGTGAGGATAGAATAACAAGACAAAAAAGTGCAAGAATAATGGGTATGTTGGGCATGAAGAAGTTTGTTCCCATGTTAATACCTCTGCTTGATGACAGGGAGTGGATTGTCAGGGAGGTTGCCCATATGTCACTTGTGATGATTACAAAACATGATGTGGGAGAATCCGCAAGAAAGTGGAGATCCTGGTGGAAACATAATGCAGATAAAGAGAGGATTCAGTGGTTGATAAATGGGCTAAATAGTAATGATGATACAATACGGCTATCTGCCTTTCTGGAGTTATATAGAATCGTAGGTGATGATATGGGTTATTATTATGACTATCCAGAAGGAGAAAGACAGAGGGCGATAGCACGGTTCAGGGATTGGTATGAACAGAATCAAGGTGCAGATAGAGCGCCTCAGTAAAGTGTTTTATCATCCACAGTGAAGGCGTTCCTGCCACATATCCCTTTTCATATACTGCACCTGGAAATATCTGCTCATCGGGTGGGTTAATAACACATGCACCATACCTTGCACCAACCGATCTTGGTCCAAGGACAACTGTATATTCTGTTATTAACCTATTGTAATCTTTTGTGTTCATGTTAAAGAGTTGAGGTATCCAGATTCTCCTCACACTTTTCCCCCCATCCCAGATTTCAAAAGTATCTTCATGCCCATTACCCTTTTTAAGGTCTATTAACCAGCCCAGGCAAAAAATAGTTTCTGTCTTTTTTAACAGATTATGGATTCTTTCAGACGAACAGAATATATGCGAATTTCTAATCCCAACTGATATGGCAACAGCTTCAACATAAGACCTCGTAAACACAACAATTTGGGTTTCTGTAAGATTTAATAGATCTTTTATCCTTTTCTTTTCATTCAAAAGGAATTTTCTTGCAGCTTGTCCGCCGGAATGGGTTGAATTGAGGTTGTAAAAAGGTGTACTTTGTATCGTATCTATAATCTTACTTAAGTCAATCTGCTGCATCTTATATTTTATATCCTTTCTGATTCAAGCTCCTTTTTTAGCTCTTCAATAAGTCTAATTGAGGCATGGTAGTGTTCCATGATTTTGTTTAAAAAGTATGAAAAGGCACCTTCATCTTTTTTCATTAAAGCCCTGTTGACACGGTCGTAATAGGTCTGTCTTTCAGTACCATTTATTATAAAGGGGATGTATCCAAAGCTCTCAAGTATGTGATTCATCAGAATCCTTGCTATCTTGCCAGAGTCTACTTCAAAGGGATAGATCCTTAAGAACTTTAAATGTACCTCGATACTAAAATCAACAGGATGGACCCTTGGTATCTCAAGGTTTGTGTTTATTGCCTTTGCAAGGCTCTTTAGCCTTGGCACTATCTTGGAGGGTTCTACAACAGAATGAAAATATCTTTTATGCAGAGGCATTCTGGTCCTGAATTGTCCTTCTGGATCCCTGTTCCACATATTCTGTCTCAGTATTTTGTGTATTTCAGAAAAAACTTCTAATGTAAATTCTTTTTTGTGACTCCTCAGACCCCTCAGATAGTTAATTGCCTCAAGATAGTTTTTTATTGTATAATATGATGGAGTTAGATTTTCATCGGTTATAACCTTATCACTGAAAAAGACCTCGATATCTTCGTATTCAAGAACTGTTCCCTCGAGCATGTTGTGGTTGAAGATGCGGGCTATATCCAATCTTCTATGAAACAGAGTATTTAATGCCCTATCCTTTGATAGTTCTGTCTTGATTCGCTGATTAAGTTGTTGTAATTCACTGTATGAAAATCTTATCTCTTCATGCATCTTGTACCTCTTTAAAGTCCAGTCTCCCTTCTTTGTTTGTGTATATAATCACCTTGTTGTCCGGTTTCAAGTCTCCATCTATAAGGGCTTCGACTAAAAGAGAAACCACACTGTTTTCAAGCCAGTGTCTCATCTGCCTCAGGCCCTCTTGTTTGTTGGAAAGGTATGTATTTATTATCTTTTCATAAAGGTCATCTTCCAATTCAAAATCTACATTCCATGAGTGTTTCAAATCTTCTGTGGCCTCTTTAATCATGAGATTAAACGCCTTTTGTGCTGCCTTTTTGTTAAGATGATGGTATATAAATATTCCATTTATC
>CAYSBA010000056.1:0-2447 GCA_964429075.1 uncultured bacterium | reverse complement strand
CCTTTTCCTCTTGTGTTGTGTCAAATCCGATTGCAATCTCATTCCCCATCTCAAGTAATTCAGAACCTGCATTTGTTGTCATTATAATGATAGAGGTGTTAAAATGGATGATATCACCATCTGAAAGCATCAACTGTCCATTATCAAGGATAGAAAGTAGAGAGGTAATTACTTTTGGATGGGCCTTTTCGAGCTCATCAATCAAGACAACAGAAAAGGGCTGTTTTTTAAGTGGAGCAAATATCGATTCTGTATCACCATGTCCAACATATCCGGGTGGTGATCCTACCATTCGCGACACAGAATGAGACTCTGAGAATTCTGCCATGTCAACTCGTAGCAATCTTGAACTGTCGCCAAAAAGAGCCTCTGCTATCCGTTTTGCTGTCTCAGTCTTTCCAGTACCTGTTGGTCCTGCAAGTAAGACACTCGCAAGTGGTTTGTTTCGTGATCTTGCTGCAAATCCTTTTTTGATGATCTTTACAATCCCATCAATGGCTTCATCCTGTCCGAAGATATGGTCTTTAAGATGGGTAGTCAGTCTTTTTATTTGATCTTTTATATCGAGGGTCAAAAGTGAAACTGGCAGTCCACTGAGATCTGATACTACACTGTATATTGTATCACTTTTTAGAGATTTTTGACCGAGTCTCTTTGCTCTGGCGCATGCCTGATCAAGAATTGATACTGCCTTGTCAGGTAGAAAGCGATCAGGAATAAATGAGATACTCAGATCAAGGATTAGTTCAATTGCATCTTTGTCGATTTTGACATTGTGGTGTTCTTCAAATTCCTCTTTTATACCGAGCAGGATAGTTAATGCAGCTTCTTTTGAGGGCTCTTTGACAACAATAGGTGTAAACCTTCTTGCAAAGGCCGAATCCTTTGTGAAGTATTTTTTGTATTCTTTGTCGGTTGTGGCGCCAATGCAGGGGAAACTTCCTCTTGCAAGGGCCTGTTTGAGCTCATTTGCAACATCGTAGGCTGATTCACCAACGGCTCCACTCCCTATTATTGTGTGTATTTCGTCTATAAAAAGAACAACACTATCTTTATTTTTTTCTACCTCTTTGATCAGGGCCTTTAGTTTTTCTGAGAGGCTGCCTCTGTATTGAGTGCCTGCAAGGATGCTCCCAACATCAAGCTTGAGTATCCTTTTTTTGTTTTTACTATCAAAGATATTATCCACAGCACAGGCCTTTGCGAGTCCTTCTACGATTGCAGTTTTACCAACACCAGGAGGGCCTATCAGGATTGGATTGTTTGAGAACCTTTTTGATAGTATCTCGATCAGCTGTGAAATCTCCTCATCTCTACCAAGGATCCTTCCAATCCTTCCTTCTTCTGCCAGCTTGGTAAGATCTGTTGTCATCTGGTCGAGTACTGAGATCTCTTTTACTGCTACCTCTTTTGAGGTGTGCAATTTTCTTGGGGGTTCAGAGGTTGTATCCCTACTTTCCTTTTTATCTCTCTTTTCTTTTTGAGGGTGTTTAATATCGAGTTTTCTATATAGGGTTGACTGCAAACTTCTTTTGTTTGTCTTTTTTTGAAATAGAGATAATCTTTTTAAGAGTTCATTAAGTGATTCATCCTCTTTTTTACTGTGATCTTTCTGGTAACGTCGAAGCTCTTTTGTTGCAAGCAGGCCATATATCTTTCTGATAAGGGATGCCATATTTATGCCGGAGTCATGAAAGATTTTATGTACTATAGAATCTTTTGTATTGCATAAAGCAATCAAAAGATGGAGTGAGTCAGCTATCTTGTCACCCCTTTTTGTGGCAATTCGTTTCATCTCCTGCTCGGTTTCAAAGCGTTTGTCTATCTTTTCTGTGAGTTTATTAAAATATGATAGTACATTTTCTAATTCAATACCTTCATCATAGAGTAGTTTAGAGGCCTCTTTTGATACAACCAATAAAGATAGCAAAAGATGCAGTGTGTTTGGAGTTGTTCCGGTAACCTGAGCTATCTTTGCAGCACCTTTTATTATTCGTTTTGCTTCAGGACTAGTGGCGACAGACATTAGCCTCACTCGTGAAAAAAGGAAGTGACCCCAGGGGGAATCGAACCCCCGTCTCCGGATTGAGAGCCCGGTGTCCTAACCGCTAGACTATGGGGCCAAAATGGCTGGGGGACCAGGATTCGAACCTGGATAAGCAGATCCAGAGTCTGCTGTCCTGCCGTTAGACGATCCCCCAGCAAAACCGAGATGACCTAATAACACAACCAGTTTTAAAGTTCAACCTTTTTTGTGATAAAAAGAGGTATTGACACAAAGCTGTTTTTGTGCGAAAAAGACTCACTGCTTTTGGTATATAAAACAGCATAAAAGTAGGAGTTAGTTATGGGAAAAATAAAGACCTATGAGATGGTCTATATTTTAGATCCAGACCTGGAAAAGGAGGATTTAGGAAAGATTAATAAACTCATTGAGACCTGGATAA
>CAYSBA010000055.1:0-7401 GCA_964429075.1 uncultured bacterium | reverse complement strand
GAAAGTGCCTTTACTGATTCTTTAAAAAGAAGCTGGAAAAAATCTTACAGGACCCTCTGGGAAACGAAAGTCTTTAATCCTAACTCAAAGGGCTACCAGAAATTATCTTTGCCAAAGATTACAGATTCCAGATACGGTCTTATTGTAACTGCAGCCGATACAATCTCCCTAGTTAAAAAGACCGATGGCACAATACTGTGGAAAAGAGATCTTGGAATTTTCTGCTATGCCAGGCCATTTATCATGGATAAAAATATCTTTTTATTGTGTGCAGACGGCAGACTGTTAAAGTTAGATATTACAACTGGAAAGATACTCAACACTGCCGAACTCGACACAACTGCCCTTACCGATATAGTCAGATACAAAGATCTTTTGATCTTTGGTACTATAAATGGTGGTATGATCGCAATAAATCAAAAAGACTTAAAGGAAATATGGAACTTAGATGGCCCTGCAATAGATTATCAACCAGTCATCCCAGACCCTGCTCCAATCGCTGCTGGAGATTTCCTTTTTTATCCAAGGCGGGACGGTAATCTTGTGTTAATTAATCCTAAAAATGGAGATGTCAAAGATTATATTAAAATCTGTAACTCACAGTTGATCTGGCTAACAGAGATAAAAGAAATTTCACAGCTTGTAGCTGTGTGCGATGATCAAAAGATCACATCTATAAGCTACGATCTCAGGATCAACTGGAGCAGAAAATTTCAGATCAAATTGGGTAAGCCAGCAGGTTATAATTACAAAATTTTAATCCCTGTTCGTGATGGCATTACAATCTTAGATCCTTCTGGTGTTGTCATAAAAAGCATACCTGCAGTGGGCTTAAAATTGCCAGATGATGTAAGTGTATATGGTACAAGGTGTGTAGTTTCAAATTTTGCTGGACCAATCTTTGTGATCGATCTTGCGCTTGGTAAAACCATCTTTGTTTTGAATCCTATTAGTGGGGTTGCCTATCCTGATAGGGCCTTTACATCCTCTGCCCTAATTAATGAATATGGATTATTTTATGTTTTTAACAGTGGGTATCTATATAGGATGATATGGACAGATAGGATGCCAGTTTTAATAAGGCATTGAAATATGATCAAATAATTGTTATATCTAAATTGAGATGAAAAAAAGACTCAATGAACATAACAGACTTCTTTCTATAATTCAGGATCTGCTGATGAACAGGGGAATTGATCCTTCTCTTGATAATGCCTCCTCTATTGATAGGAATGAACTGATAAACGACGCACCAACATTTCTGTTTGACCTTACATTAACCGGAGTTGATAGAGATCCTGAAAGATTGGATCATCTCATAAATCGACTCATAGATACAGTTGTCAACGGTCTTGAAGATTTCCCAGAATATACACTCTGGTTGAGTAGAAGACCAATTCTGGATGAGCTGAGTAGATACAAAGATGGTCTTATTGCACAGTTGAGTTCACCCATGCAATTTGAACTCTTTTTAGAAATTGAAGATCTTGTCAAAAAGATAAAGGATATAGATGGGTTCATAAGGATTGATCTTTCAAAACCGATAAAATCAAAATCCTTCCCTGCAATACATGTACTTGACTCTGAAATAAGCCTACTGTTCCTCGATTTCGATTTCCTTGAATCTGCATCTACTTTAACAGGGAGCCTTTGCGACCGAATCACTCACTTCTTCGAAGACTACTACAGGGATTTGTTGAATGAGCTTTCTGAAGATGAGTTATGAAGCTAAAAAAGATACTTTAATTATAGATGTGGACACCCAGTATGACTTCATGGATCCAGAAGGTTCTCTGTATGTAAAAGATGCAATCGAGATTATTGATAATTTAAAAAAAATACTGACTTATGCAAAGGAAAACAACTGGTATATCCTGTCCACCTTAGATACCCATACTCATGATGATCCTGAATTCAGGCATTATGGTTTTCCGCCACACTGTGTTAAGGGCACACAAGGACACAAAAAAATAAAAGATACCCTCTTCAAAAATACCCTTCTGGTTGATATTGATGGAGAGATAGATTTAGATAATATCACACAATACCAACAGATATTATTAGAAAAATCCACCTTTGACCCCTCAGACAATCCAGCATTTTCGAAGATTTTAAAGAGGCTATCCCCAAGTATGGTCTTTATAGTTGGGGTGGCACTTGATTATTGTGTAAAGGCTGCAGCACTTTCTTCTAAGAAGATCCTTGGTGAAAACTCATATGTTACTGTTATACAGGATTGTACAAAGGCCGTGGATCCGGGTAAGATAGAAGAAATTATAAATAGTCTTACAGAAAGAGGCATAAGATTAGCAAAAACAAAAGACATAATCCATTGAGTGTAAGGATAGCCCTCATACTTGCCATATCAGGCTTCTTATATCTTTTGTATGTAGGATCACCTCTGCCTGCAAAACTGCCCGTAATCAACAAACCATTGGAGGATTTTAAATTAATAGATCTAAAAATGAATCAAAAAAAGTTCTCCAATCTAATCAGGAGACCATCTATTGTAATGTTCTGGTCACTCGGTTGTCCAATATGTGTTTCAGAATTAAAAGATATGGAATCCCTCTCTGTCCAGTTAAATGATGTAGGGTTAGGTCTTTTTGCTGTAAATCTCGATGGACCTGGTGCTCTATCTGGAATCTTATCCCTTCTCAAGCGTAAAGGTATAAGATATCTCAATGTAGTAATTGCGTTAGAGGATGTACCAATCTCATCCTTCCCGACCTTTGTAGTGATTGATAAAAATATGGTTGTACAAAAAGTTTTTATCGGTTCCCAACCCCTATCGGTGTTAAAGGGTGCTGTCTTTAATATAGTAAGGTGATAAAATTGACATAGAATCAATCTGGCCTTATAAAACTTAGATCATAGAGTCTTAAAAAACAATTAATTGCTATGAAAAGGAACGAAAATCCAAGGATCCTTGTTGTAGATGATGAGGTAGTAATCTGTGAAATACTTTCTGACTTTCTAACAGAGAGTGGTTTTGATGTAAAAACCGCTCATAATGGAGACGAAGCCCTCGAAATTCTGAAGAAAAAGCAGTTTCATATGATGATAACCGATCTAAAAATGCCTAAGATGGATGGGCTTGAACTCCTTGATGAGGCCAGAAAGGTCCACAAAGACATGGTGATGATAGTTATGACCGGTTATGGCACGGTAGAATCTGCAATAGATGCAATGAAAAAGGGAGCATACGACTACATATTAAAGCCATTTCGTATCGAAGAGGTCCTGCATATTGTAAAAAGAGGGATTGAACAGTATGAGCTAAAAAAACAGAATATACACCTCAAGGAGGCACTTAAGATCTACGAAGTCTCAGAGAAAATGACACCAGACAAACCCATAAAAGAAATCATCAAAAATATACTCGATGTACTTACTAAAGAGCCTGAATTTGAAGCAATCAGTCTGTTCTTGAAGGATCGGCAGGGGATCAAATACAGTAAAGTCATATCAAAAAGCACATATGAAGATATAGAGCCACCGGGAATAGATCAGGTAAACTTCGAGGCCATCGAAGAACTCTTTCAGAAAGACCAGCCTGTACTATTTCACCATGAAGAATGCAAGACCTTTTTCAAAAACTATCACAAACAAAAGATGATGAATTCATTCATATCAGTGCCGCTTATTATCAAAGACAAGATTATTGGAATGTTAAATGTATACTCTTTCTCCAAGAGCAACCTCTTTAGAGAGGGGCAGAGAAAGATGCTTTCAGTTGTAGCCGGAAGAATTGCAGCATCAATAGAAAATGCAAGGCTATATGAAGATATGCAAAAGACCTTCAGGCAGGCAATCCAAGCCCTTTGTATTGCTTTAGAGGCAAAACATCCCTACACAAGAGGTCATTCACAGCGGGTTGCAATCTATTCAAAACTCATTGCAGAGGCAATGGGTATGAGTGAAGATGAGATCGATACAGTCTACAACGCTGCATTGCTACACGACATTGGTAAGATAGGTATCCGTCAGGAGGAGCTTGACAAACCCGGTTCACTTACCGAAAAGGAATACAAGATGTTTAAGGAACATGTTGTTATAAGTAAAAAGATACTTGAACCACTTGCATTTTTAAAAGATCTGATACCCGGAGCATACTATCATCACGAGAGGATGGATGGACGGGGTTACCCGGAGGGATTAAAGGGAGAAGAAATCCCACTTATGAGTAGAATAATAATGGTAACCGATGCCTACGATGCAATGACCTCTGACAGGGCCTACAGAAAGGCCCTAAAACATAAAAAAGCCATAGAGGAGTTAAAAAAGAATGCCGGTACACAGTTTGATCCTGAAGTTGTAGATATATTTGTCAAGGTGATAGAGGAATACAGAAAAAAACAGAAAGAAGATGGCAAAGAAGTACCACCCTGAAAATGACCCCTACACAACACTTTTTGTTGAAAATCTGAAAAAAAATGGACATGCTACGATGATAGCAAGGGGTCAGAGTATGTCTCCTACAATAAAGAATGGAGACAGGGTAATATTGAGACAAAAGAGACCCTATGAGCCTCTACCAGGACAAATCGCACTACTTTTTGATAAGGGAAATCTAATCCTGCACAGGACTGTCCAATACACAACCGATGGATATATAATAACCATAGGTGACAATCTAAGATCGTTTGACAAACCATGGCCTAAGGAAGCTGTTGTTGGTATCCTCGATAGGATAATAAGAGAGGATGGAACAGTGTACAATCTGGATACACCTGTTGAGAGATTAAAGGGTCTTATTCGTTTATGTCTGATGGTCTGGTATAATCTTTTAAAGAGGATCTACAGAATTGGGACTGGACTTTTTCTACCTACCTAACAGAAATCCTTCTTTCCTTTTGAAAGACTTCCCCTACAACTTTACCATTTTTATAGATTGTAACATCCCCTGTTGTCTGGCTTACCACAATTGCAATAGCAGATGTAACTGATGTTATACTTGCTGCTGCAAGATGTCTTGTCCCCCTGCTTGATTTGACCTCGGATGATGCGGACTTTTCGATATTGAGATATCTTGCTGCAGCAAGTATAGTCCCATCCTCCCTAATCACAAAGGCACCGTCTAAGGTAGCAAAACACTTTATTGCAAGCCGTACATCCTCCTTTAGAACATTTCTCTCACTTTCAGGATATCCCTGAAAGGGGTTAAAGGTAAGTTGATGGGACTTTTCCATAACATTTATACTATCACCAAACACTATTATCGTACCTACAGGAGATCCCTCATATCCATCATGACCAATCTCAACAGCTGTTTGGACGAGGATTCGCAGTATAAGATTTACCTGCTCTCTATCCTTAACATCTTCACCAAGAATATCCATCGGTAGCCTATCTTCTATTGGCTTTTTTGCCGTAACCCGCAGGACCGTATCTATACCTGTCACAATATCAATGCCTGTCATGATAAGTACCTCTTCGTTCCTCTGAACCAGCTTTTCAGAGATTGCGGTTGTAAGTGCATTGTTTACATTATCCATCCTTGATGAACTGCTTATAGGAATCTCAAGGGCACTATATCCCTTGTCACGCATGTATTCCACCTTTTTAGTATTACTCGAAACAAAGATTATCGAACCTTTTAGATCCAGTTTATTTATAAGCTCAAAAGGGGGTAGATCTTCGAATACCCAGAGAATTTTCTTATATCCTGCCTCTTTTGCAATCTCTAAACAGGACTTTATAAAGTACGACTTTTTTTGTTTCTTTGCCATCAACTATTTAAAATTCAGTACAAGCATCTTTCTATTCTTTATCAACCATTCATATGACCTGCCAGGGATCAGTCTCTCTATGAGATCCTCAATTTTGAACGAGAGTTCAGTATTATCAAGTGATGACTTTATCCTATATTCAAGGGTATTATCTGTAGAGATCGTATTTTTTACCCTGCTACTGATCTTTTTCAACAGTGAATAGATCCCTCTCTGTATCCTTCTACCTTGCTTGCCGCCAAAATTTCCTTTGAAAAGCAAATAGTAAGATTTGCCCTCTTTTGCATCATTTGTCCAGTATGAATTTATCTGTTTTAAAACCTTTTCTGTTGCATCGCTCAAGGATTCAACTATAATCTTCTCATAAACTCCAGCTGTCTCTGGATATCGCCTGCTCATTGCTGTTGCAGATCCAATCAAACGACCGGTGGTAGTCTCAAATGCCTTTACTGTAGCTGTGCCTTTATAGACAACCCCCTGAGGTTCATCCTTGATGTCAACAACTACATCATACTTAATGTAGACATCTGCACCCACCTGCATAGCTACAGCTGCAACATCATCTTTTAGATTTCCCTTAATTTCGTTAACGATGTCTGCTGATAATCTAACATCAGAAAGTGCCTTTTCATCAAGCACCTCATACTTTCTCGAAGTAAGGTATGAATTTATCTGATTCTTGGCAATCTGCTCCCAGCGCTGACCCCTCACTGTGTCCTCGGGGTGAACCATGATAGTTGGATAGTCAACATCTGCAAGTATTTCCTTTTGAGATTTTGCAACACCAAGATCAACAAGTTTTTCCCTTGTTTGAGCAGAATCTACTATCACAACAGCTGTAACAAGCACTCTGTCGTCAGAGGTCCTTACCCTTTTTAGGACCTTCTGTAGTCTTGCAATACCATCTATATCTAAAAAAAATCTCTCTGCCACCCTGTTAAACTCCTCCATCTGATCAGATGTACTCAATATCTGTTTAACCAGTACATAGATTGCTGATTTTAATGCATCCTTTATCGCACTATCATAGTCTTCACCTATACCATCTGCCTTTATCCTCATTGTATTTGCATCTATAGATTCGATGACCCTACCAGTCTTTGCAACAGGGATCGGCGATACCTTTTTATGAGCACATGACACAACAAAAATAAGACTAAAAAGATAGATAATTAAAGGAGCTTTTTTTAATTTTATCATGACTCAACCTCCTGAAGAGAAAATAACTTTTATATTATACCCTAAAAAAAGACCTTTATAAAGTTATCAAAATTAGATCTCAGATAGATGCTTTAAAAGCTCGCGTAAAAATATCACAAAATCTGCCTCTGTTATTATTCCTACAAGTTTTCCATCCTCTACTACAGGTAGACATCCAAATTTGTTCTTCTCCATCAACTCTGCTGCCTTTATCAGTGGGGTATCTGGAGTAACTGTTGTAATCTTTGTCTGCATTATCTCTTTCACAGGTATAGATGCCTTTACCTCAATCTCTTCTGCAATGTCTATATCAGCAAAAATGGAGATAGAGGCACGCAATAGATCCCTGTGAGTTACAAGCCCAACAAGCCTATTACCATCTACAACAGGGAGATGTCTTATGTGTGCAAGCTCCATTATATTTTCTGCAAACTCTATATCATCTTCAAGACTTAAAGTAAGTAAATCC
>CAYSBA010000054.1:0-7435 GCA_964429075.1 uncultured bacterium | reverse complement strand
ATGTTACAGGTATCAAGTAAATGGCACATCAATTGCTTAATAATAAATTATGAATACATCAGTCAAAAAACAACAAAAGGGTTATACCCCTATAGGTGAACTAAGACAGAATTTTAGCGATCAGGCAACAAAGATCCTTGCAAGAACATTCTTTAGAGAGCTCAAACAACACGGTTATACTCCAAAAGAGATCATTGCCCTGGCAACCGAATTGATAGAGCTGGTTGGTTCTGACCTGGATTCAGAAGAGGGACCTGACAACATATAATTAACCCTTTATAATATCCTTGATCCTCTCAACAACATCATCGGGCAACAGAGAATCTTCACCTAGTTCTTTGGCTGCTGTATCTGCCGCCTTTGAATGGATGATAACACCACAAAGTGCTGCAAACAGCCCATCTTTTGAATGTAGCAGTGTTCCTACAATACCACTTAAGACATCACCCATACCACCTGTTGCCATACCGGGATTGCCAAAAGTATTTATATAAATCGGATCCTTCCCATTGCTAATAAAGCTGTAGGTACCTTTAAGTATGGTCACAGCACCTGTTAGTTTAACAAGTTCATCGACTGCAGCAAAAGGGTGCATAAAAACCTCTTTTGTCTCTTTTTCAAGGAGCCTTGCTGCTTCTGCTGGATGAGGTGTTATCACTGCCTTTTCTTTGTTTTTTAAAAGATCAATGAGTCTTCGTTCTTTTGATATAATATTGAGGCCATCAGCATCTACAACTATTGGCCCATTCCATTTTTCTAGTATTTCTTCTACAATTTTTATTTGCACCTTACCCTGTCCCAAACCTGGACCTAATATTACCACATCCTTATCCAGAATGGCATTATCCACATCAATATCCTCCCACAACAGTGTTATTGTGGCAGAAGAGAGGTTTCTTAGTGTATGGGTGGTCTCAAGTGGTGTGTAGAGGTAAACAAGCCCTGCTCCTGTTCTTAATGCAGAATTTGCAACAAGGGTTGCTGCACCAGACATAGCCCTTGATCCTGCTACAACAAGTATTTTTCCATAATGCCCCTTGTGGGTAAAGGGGTCTCTTCTTTTTAAACAGTCAGATAACACCCATTCACTTAGTATCCTTGCAAAGGGTCTTTCTACAAGTCGCTCTGGAATAGAAATATCCACTGTGTATATCCTTCCCCCCTTTCTTGCTCCCTGAGGTGTAAATTGCCAGGGCTTTGAAAATCCAAATGTAACTGTCAAATCCGCTTCAACTGCAACACCAAGCACCCTCCCTGTATCACAACATAGACCACTCGGGATATCTACAGATACAACAAGACTGCCTTCATCACCAAGTCTGTTAATCCACTCTATAACAGAGTATGCAATACCTCTAATCTCTCCCTTAAGTCCGGTACCAAACAGTGCATCCACAACAATAGCTGGCTGTGAAATCCTTTTTTTGATCTTTGTAAATTCATCATTATTCCTTATTATATATACAGGTATACCCAATCTCTCTACTGTTTTGTAGTTAATAAGGGCATCTCCTTTTAGTTTATCAGGATCTGAAGTAAGAACGATATTTACGTTGTAACCCCAGTTATGGAGATATCTTGAGATAACAAAACCATCTCCACCATTATTACCCTTTCCACAACAAACAAGGACATTACAGGCAGCTCCTCCTGCCTTTTCATCTATTATCTCAGCAGACTTCTGGCCTGCATTCTCCATAAGCACAACGCCCGGAACACCTATATCTTCAATTGTCCTTCTATCAAGCTCTACCATCTGATCCCTTGTAACAACAATATTTGTCCATGTCTCAATCCTTTCCATCACTATTCTCCATAGTTCCTTAAGATTTTATTGCAACAGCTGCAGAATACTCGGCTGTATGAGTTATACTTACAGATATGTCAAACCTTTTTCTATTATCTATATATACAGCAGGTTTCCCGGAATCATCCTTTATCACCTCAATACACTTAAAAGGGATATGTACTCCCACACACTTTTTTATTGCCTCTTTGGCACCGAAAAGACCTGCAATATGCTGAAATCTGTAGGCATTATCAGTGATCTTATCAAATCCTTTTAGCTCTTTTTCTGTAAACACCCGTAAGAGGAATCTACTACCATATCTCTCCACTGTAGCTTTAATCCTTCCCACATTTACAATATCGAGTCCAATATCAACCATGTGATGATCCAAGAAGGATTAGCTCTTTCATCTCCCTCGTTGCCTCTTTTATGCCTACAAAAACAGAGCGGGCAATTATGGAATGTCCTATGTTGAATTCCTCTATTTCTTTGATGGCAGCTACCTTCAGGATGTTTCTATAATTAAGTCCATGTCCTGCAAAGACAGACATGTTGAGTTTTTTTGCAAAGAGTGCTGCCTCTTTAATTCTATAAAGTTCATAGTTCATCTCTTTCTCATTTGTTGAATCTGCGTATCTTCCAGTATGTAGCTCTATGCAATCTATACCAAGTCGATGGACCTCCTTTATCTGATTTATATCTGGGTCAACGAAGACACTGACCCTGATACCTGAATTCTTAAAGGTATATACAACCTTGGATACCTGATCTCTGTTTGAAATTACATCAAGTCCCCCCTCTGTTGTCAGCTCCTCCCTCCTCTCTGGGACAAGGGTAATAGTATCTGGTACAACGCGCTGTGCAATCTCCATCATCTCAGAGGTCGCTGCCATTTCAAGATTTAGCTTTGTTTTAATCACCTTGCGCATCAATTCAAGATCCCTGTCCTGTATGTGCCTTCTGTCTTCACGTAGATGAATGGTTATTTGATCGGCTCCACCCATCTCTGCAAGAAGGGCTGCAAAGATTGGATCAGGATAATTTGTACCCCTCGCCTGCCTGAGTGTTGCAACATGATCAACATTTACACCAAGCCTCTTAATCATACTACCACCCCAAGATAATATTCAAGGACCTCTTTTATCCTTTCATACCACATTCTGCAATTATCCCTATCTTCCCCTTCCACCATTATTCTTACCTTTGGTTCTGTCCCGGAATACCTAACAACCGCTCTGTATCTACCTTTACCCCATTTTGATAGCTCTTCCAGTAACTGAGAGAGTCTTTCACACTCCTTTAGGTCTTTTTTTTCTTGAATACTCAGGCTACCCTTTACAGAGGGGAAGAGGGTAATGTTGGATGCAAGCACAGAGATAGGTTTTTCAAGACTCAACATTACCCTTAAGGTAAAGAGTGCTGTTATAAGACCATCACCTGTTGTTGATAGATCAAAAAGTACAATATGACCGGATTCCTCACCTCCAAAGTTGTAACCATCTTTTCTCATTCTTTCAACTATGTATCTGTCTCCGACAGGTGTCCGTACAAGATCTATCTCATTCTCTTTTAGATATATTTCAAGACCCATGTTTGTCATTATGGTTCCAACAACGGTATTCCTTTTTAAAAGACCATTTTCCTTCATATATGCTGCAAATACACCTATAAGGGCATCACCTGGTATTACATTCCCTTTTTCATCTATCACCACTGCCCTATCACCATCACCATCAAAGGAAAAACCAATCTCAAATCCACCTCTAGCTATAACCTGTGACAAGTTCTCAGGATGAACTGCTCCGCAGTTATTATTTATGTTTATACCATTTGGATTAACACCAATAAGCTCAAGCCTTGCACCAAGTTCTTCAAAGACAAGGGGTGCTATACTGTAGAGGGCACCATTTGCACAATCAAGGGCAATATTCATATTTTCAATATCTATATCCATGGGTAGTGTATTTTTAACAAAGACCACATACCTGCCCTTTGCCTCCCTTACTCTCTCTACCGTACCTATTGCATCATCCAGAGCAAGACTATCATATTCCTCATCTGAAAGGACTGTATCTTCTATTGAGTTTTCTATATCATCTTCCAGCTTAAAGCCCTCACGTGAGAATATCTTTATACCGTTGTCAAAGTATGGATTATGGGATGCAGAGATCACAATACCGGCATCTGCCCGCATATCCTTTGTAAGGAATGCAACGCCAGGTGTTGGCATTGGTCCAACGAGATATACCTTACCACCCATCGCACAAACACCAGATGCAATGGCAGTCTCAAACAGATACCCAGATATCCTTGTATCTTTACCAATAAGTACAGTAGCGCGATGGTGTTCTTTCTTAAAGATCTTACATACTGCCTTTCCAACCCTAAGGGCAATCTCCGGAGTCATGGGGAATCTGTTTGCCCTCCCACGTATACCATCTGTGCCAAAAAGTTTCATAACTGTTGTGTTAAGTCATCCCCCTCTTTTTGTCAAATGTAATTTATATAGAACCTACTAATCGTTTCGCTCATTGATATTATTAAAAAAAAGATTTAGATTAAAAAACCATGAAGTACGACAGACCTATTGCTCTCTTTGTTAATCCCCCTGCATACGACTTTTCTGTACACGACTTCTGGCTCAAACCATATGGATTGGTTAAGCTTGCATCTCTATTCGAGAGGTCAGGTTACAGTGTACTATTTTTTGACTTTTTAGACAGGCTCCATCCCTCAGCCGACAAAAGGTTAAGAAAGAAAACAAAAGATGGCAGGGGCAAGATAGAACGAGTTGTTGTAGAGACACCTTATATTATATCCGGAATCCCGCGACGATTCAAGAGATATGGTTTGAAACAATCTGTTTTTGAACAGTTTTTGAAATCCATCCCAGAACCAGACCTTGTCCTTTTTACCTGCACCATGACCTACTGGTATATGGGCCTTATTGAAGCTGTAACAACCGTAAAAGAAAGATTTAAAAGATCAAGATTGATCCTTGGAGGAAATTATGCCGATTCACTCTCTGAACATGCAAAATCGGTGTGTCAGATTGATGAGGTTGTCACACATAGCATGCTAGATAATTTCTTAAAAAGATATACCCAAAAAGGCCTTATTGATCTCTATTATACCCTGCCTCTTTGGGAGAGGTATTATAAAGAGCTCGACTATATTGTAACAAGGACAACTTACGGCTGTCCTTATCGCTGTACCTACTGCAGGATGAGAGAAAGCACCTTTATTAAGCTCGATCCTGATTTTTGTACCCAAGAGATAATAAGGTCTTTATCTTTTGGTAAAAGAAGATTAATATTTTATGATGATGCACTTTTGATAGACTTCTACAGCCATCTCTTACCTATTATCAAAAAGGTCACATCAGAATTTAGCAATGTATCCTTTTACACACCAAATGGTCTTCATCTCAAATTTCTAAAAAAGGATGTACTTAAGACATTAAAAAGACATGGATTTAAAACACTATTTATCGGGCTTGAGTCCCTTGATGACAGATTCCAAAAAACGACCGGATCAAAATTAAGTGTAGATCAATTTGAGGAATTCATCAGCGCAGTAGATAAAAGCGGCTGGGATAAAAATGATATTGTCGTTTATCTATTCATCGGACATCCAAAGATGGATATCAAAAAGACTATAAATTCGATAAACATTGTAAAAAGTTATAATCTTAAGGTTAGTCTCAGTGAATTTTCACCAATCCCTTCAACAGTAGATGGCGATCTTGTGATTAAAAGATACAACCTGAATGATCCATTGATGACCAATCGAATCTGGTTTGTCTATCATACACTCGGTGAAAAGACTGTTGAAGAACTCAAGACCCTTGCTACTCAAAGACACCCTCTACAGGGTTGTCACAGTAGATACAATGACCATCTATTATATTCATAGAGACCACTGAAAAGTATCTTCTCTCGATCAGGGTTTTACTACAGTCAGGACACACAGTATCCCTGTATCTATCATCCATTACATTACCCAGATAGATATACTTGAGTCCATTTTTCTCTCCAATCTCTGCTGCCATAAGGAGGGTATTAAGTGGTGTGGGCGGGACATTGAGCATCCTATAGGAGGGGTGAAACCTTGAGATGTGCCATGGTATGGAGACATCGACTGAGGCTATAAATCCAGCAATCTCTTCTAACTCTTTTTTACTATCGTTTATCCCGGGGACTATAAGCGTTGTTATCTCCACCCACACACCAGCCTTTTTCATCCTCTCTATACTTTTTGTAACAAGGGCCGGATCTGCCTTAAGATAGGATTTGTGTCTTTTTGAGTCCATACCCTTTAGATCAACATTTGCAGCATCAAGGAAAGGTAAATACATATCGAGCATCTGATCTGACATGTATCCATTGGTAACAAGCACATTCTTTATCCCCATACTTTTTGCAACCTTTGATGCATCATATACAAGCTCAAAGAATATGGTTGGCTCAGTATAGGTGTATGAGATCGATCTACAACCTTTTGATATTGCAACGGATGCAAGCTGCTTCGGGTCTATCCTCTGACCAAAGGGCTCATTTGCCCTTGATATATCGCTGTTCTGACAGTGCGGGCAGTCAAAATTGCAACCAACTGTTGCTACAGAGAGGGAGTAAGACGAAGGTAAAAAGTGATAAAGGGGTTTTTTCTCAATCGGATCGATTGCTGCTGAGACAACAAGATCATACACGAGACTATATAGAGTCCCTTTACGGTTTTCTCTTACACCGCAGATGCCCCTTTTGCCATCCTTGATTACGCAAAAATGCCTGCATAGCAGGCACCTTACCCTTTTATTTTCAAGTCTTTCGTATAAATAGGCCTCTTTCATACTCTTTTCTGATCGATCTGTTTAATTATCTTTTTTAGTCTCTCTTTAAGTTCATCAAGGCCGGCGTTGTTAAAAATTACAAAGTCAGACGCCTTTGCCTTATGTTCATCAGAGAGTTGAGCACCATCAAGTCTTTCAAATAGTTCTTCCTGCTTTTTTCGCCTCTGTATAAACCTACTTTTCCTGATTTCTCTATCGCACACAACAGCAATGATTCTGTCGAACATATCTTCTAAACCCTCTTCAAACAAAAGGGGCACCTCAATAAAACACAGTTCATTTTTATCCATCTCAATCTTTTGCAATCTTTCAAAAAGAAGCCTTTTAATCCCAGGATGAGTAGCCCTTTTTAAGCTATGTATAAGGGATGGGTCCTTGGTTATGGCCTGTCTTATAAAGTCCTTATCAACATTTCCAGACTCATCAATAACATCTTTTCCAAAGATCTTTATGAGTTTCTGTTTTGTTTTGCTCTCTTTTAGGTTCTGATCGTTAAGTCTGTCGATGTCAATCACAACATATCCCATCTCTTTTAGCATAGAAGATACTGTGCTCTTTCCAGAGCAGATCGTGCCTGTGATCCCAATCAATTTCATAACACAAAGATATTACAGACAGTCTGTTAAATCAATACCTCTTTTCTAAATTTTTAAGGATAATTGTAATAGATATCCGGACAAATATGGTCTCTATCACTTTTACAATAAAGGCCATCTTCACAGAATCCAGATATACCGCTTTACCTCATTACTTTTCTTGTAGAATCTAATGCAGCTTTTAGGTACTAAATCTTTATC
>CAYSBA010000053.1:0-7439 GCA_964429075.1 uncultured bacterium | reverse complement strand
TGATTGCTAACAGGCTGGTAAATGGAATTAAGATGATACTAAAAAAAAACGGCTTAAATGAAAAAGAGATTAAAGATACGTTACCTGACAACATACAGAAGTCTCTACAGGATCAACTTATTGCAAATTCTATTGTTCAATATCTATACTATCTTGAAGATGATCCTGCTGGACTCTTTGAACTGTTGAGGGATTTTTTAACAGCACCAGAAGGCAGATGGTATACAAAAAATATGACTGAAGTCAACAGGATGATTCTTACTCAGATAATAGATGCATCTGTTGATGTGTTTGATGCGATAATCTCCCTAAAAGAAAAAAAAGATATTGCATATGCTGAAAAATCAAAGAATATATTGCCTTACTATCTCAAAATGACAAAATATCCTATCTTTTATCTTGAGCCAGACCTTGGTGGTGCACTGGTTTCAGTTGATTCTGGTGATTTTCTCTCAACAGTAATCGGCTCAAATATTCGGACGCTGTTTTACTGCTATAAGATGAGCGATTCAATCTGCTATCTACCAGTTGAGGCCTTTTTAGGTTATCAGTATATATTTATGAACCATAACCGTTCTATATTGTTTGCAGGTGCATCTTTTCCTTTTACAGAGGTCTTTCTGGATAGAGGTTATGAATTGGGAATCTTTGACAGGCTGGGTGTTTCCCTGTGGAGTAGCGACAACAAAAGATGGCTAACCATAACTATGCTGAGTGCCTCATTCAGAACTGGTAATCTTTTTGAGAATAACCATTTTTTTTACAATATCTCTGCAGAGATGAATGGCGCTTTTACACTTGATAATGGTTCATTGGCTAACAATTTCATATTCTTATTTAGAATAAGTCTAGGTATGGGATTTATTCCATAGTTCAGGGATTGGCCACTTGTAATTTATATTTCTTTACTATAATAAATCTCAATTTCTGTGCCAGGATGGCTCAACGGTAGAGCAGCGCATTCGTAATGCGCGGGTTGGGGGTTCGAATCCCCCTCCTGGCTTGTCTATAGTCTTTTTATCTTTTTCAGAAGTCGTTCTTTTCTATGAATAAGTTCCTCTTCTAACATAAAGTCAAGACAATCATCCAGTGCATATTCTGTATATAATAATGCCTTTTTGAAATCTTTCAGGTTGTGTTCGTAGATCTTTGCTATCTCAATACATATCTTCATCTCTTTACCATGTCTCTCTGTGCATTTTATCAAAATTTCTACAGCTTTTTGATATTCTTTCTTTCGCTTGTAGTGTTTTGCCAGGTCCATATAGGCATTGTAGCTTACTAAATCATCGGTAGAATCTAATAGGTCATACAACAGTTTTATCTTTCTCTCGCTATCTCCAACCCTTTCCCTCATTTTTGCAACCTTAAGTCTACCCATATCGTTGGGGTGACTCCAGGGATCCCTTATAACAAGACACATCCTATATGCGAGTCTGAACATTGATAGTACATCCCACAGGTTGTGTTCAAAGATTGTCTTCATATGTGTATCCATGCCGTAAAATAGATAATCTCTATAGAACTGCGGGATCAGCGACGATTCAATATCCTCAACCCTCTCTATTGCAAGGACTGTTCTTTCAAGAGATTTCAGTGATACACTATCAAGGCTGTATCCATAGATTCTCCTTGCAGAGTGTAAAAGGTCAATGTGTGGGATATCTGCAAAGATATCTCTTTTTAAAAATAGTATACTTCTGTTTCTGAGTATGCTGCTTACATCGTAGCTCTTTCCGTTAAAGGTAACAAGACCACTTGCTTCAAAAAGAATTTTTTCCAGATATTCTAACATGATTCCCTCTGCACCCCTTTTATCGAGAAATAGCTGTTCTATCACTACCCCATCTCCGGTGTATCTACCTACCCCTATTAGAAATGCAACTGTCCCACTTCCACCTGCAAGTCCTGTTGTCTCTGTATCAAGAAATAGTAGCTTAGATGGGTCTATAGTTTTAAGTCTTTTGTCAACGCCAAGTACAACCAGTTCCTGTGGGTCAACATCTTTAAATCTTAAGATATCTTCATGAAACCACTCAGAACCCGGTGCAATATAACTCCTCAAGACCCTTACACCATCTGTCCCTTCAAGAAAGGGTATACTTTTTATAAACTCTGTCCTCTTTTTTATAGGTTTTCTGGCATATGACCTCTCAATATCCTTAATTTCACTCTTGAGTCGATCTATAATATCCTTTTTTGCTGAACCTCTACTCTCGGTCAAAAGTCTCAATTTGTCCTTGATCTTACTCACCCTTTATACCACTTTCTACAAGCTCTGCTATTGTGCTGACTCTCTTTTTTAATCCCTCATTTTTCACAAAGACTCCAGAAAGGGGACCATCTTCACTGAAGGTAAGCTTTGTATCCTGAAGTAGTGGACCAATACAGGATGGACAACCATCTTGACAGTCGCAACCTGTAATCATCTTTGTTGCTACCTCAGCAACCTTGGCTGCCAGCGGATATACACCGTCAGCAAGACCCACGCCTCCTGTATATGCATCGTAGATAAAGATGGCTGGCTCAAATTCATCAACATCATCCCTAAGTAATGCAGAGGCAGATATGCCTGTTACAACCCTCGATGATGGCGTGTTTATCAACCTCCAGCTCAATCTTCTATCCTGAAGGACACTACCAATATCCTGTCTTGCACACATTGCAATCTGACAGAAGGCTGCATGAAGGGTTGATCTGTAGCGTTCAAGACAATCGAGTATCTCTGCAAGCGATAAACCAGCGCCTTCAAAAAGAGCTGGACGGAAAGTAAGGATCAAAGATCTTGTATGATATTCGATTGCAGGCCAGTCTATCTCACCATACCCTACATTTTCTCTAGTATCAAAACGAATCTTTTTGTAACCAGAAGCTTCACTGTACACAGAAACATCACCGAGCTCAAGCAAAAGATTATCCCGATCGTTTTTGTTGTCTATACTGAGGACCTCTATTCGAGAATTTACAATAGCATCAGTGAAGTAATCGGTATCTTCCTTTTCTGCATAGGCTATCCTTTCTCTGTGATCTATCTTTGTTATTATGTGTGTTTCACCCTGAACGAGATATATAGCACCTTCATAGATGGTATTCATTGCAGAGGTGTAATCAACCTCACCAATAACCCTTCTTTTCCCGTTATGACTCTGAACACATACAACGTAGTTCACACCAGGGATGTTGCGTAGGTCAACCTTCTCTGCAGGATATCTGTCTCCTACCCAATACCACGTATTGTCCTGTCTGTGTACAACCCTGCCTTCAGACAGATGATCAAGAAGTGCATGAGTGTCCTCAATATCAAGTCTTCCAAAGGTTTCATTCTGTCTGAAGGGCAGCTCAAAAACCGCACATCTGATATGATCCATAAGTACGTAGATGTTATCTGGATCTACCAGTGCAATTTCGGGCCCCTTTTTAAAGAGATAATCATTCTGGTGTACCATAAACTGATCGAGGGGATCACTTCTTGCAATCAGAAGGCAGAGGGCACCAGAGCGTCTTCTTCCGGCCCTACCGAATCGTTGAAAAAGGGATGAGATAGAATCCGGGAAACCGGCAGCGATAGAAAAATCGAGTGAACCTATATCAATCCCGAGCTCAAGTGCATTTGTGCTAACTATGCAGTCAATATCGTTATCTCTCATTGCCCTCTCAATCTCCCTCCTTGACTCAGGCAGATATCCTCCTCGGTAACCCCTGATTCGTTCTGGGTCAAGACCTCTCTTTTCAAACTCCTCCTTGAGACTGCGTGTTAGTACCTCAACATTTAGTCGAGAATTGACAAAGACTATTCCCTTCAGTCCTCCTTCAACCAGTATCCTCGCACAGCGTCTGGCACATACAAGATAGCTTGCCCTTATACCGGTAACAGAATCGACTATGGGTGGCATGAAAAAGGCATATACCCTTGCACCCTCTGGAGCACCATTTTTGTCTACAAGGACAAACTCCGCTTCAACGATGTTTTCGGATATCTCTTTTGGATTCCCTATTGTAGCAGAACAGGTTACAAAGATAGGGTTACTACTGTAGAATCTTGCAATCCTTTTAAGTCTCCTTATCAGGTTAGCAAGATGACTCCCGAATATACCTGTATAGGTATGAATCTCATCGATAACAACATAATCTAAGTCTGCAAAGAATTTTGCCCACTTTGGATGATGGGGCAGGATTGCTCTATGTAACATGTCTGGATTTGTTATTACAACATCACATCCCTCTCTTATCCTGCGTCTTTTTTCCTGGGGAGTATCCCCATCGTAGATGTCACATAGTGCATCTAATTCACATGCATTCCTGAGTCTGTAAAAGGCCTCTCGCTGATCCTGAGATAGAGCCTTTGTAGGGAACATATATAATGCCTTTGACCTCTTTTTTTGCGAAAGTGTTTCAAGTACAGGGACATTATAACATATAGTTTTGCCAGAAGCAGTGGGTGTAGATATAGTTGTGTTTTTCCCAGAGAGGATATTATTTATCGCTTCTGCCTGATGTAAAAAAAGGTTCTTTATACCAAGCCTTATGAGGCCTCTTTTTAAGGGTTCACTCAAGATATCTATCTCCGTGACCCTTGCAGATCTTGGAGGCTGGACCCTGATTGATAATCCGCCCGAACGGATCAGCGGATCTTTCTTAAGTGAATAGATCGCATCTTCTATCCTTGAGTCAATACCTTTCATTAATTATGCATAATAGAGCATGTATACATAGATGTCAAAACAGTAGGATATTTTTTTGCTGTACTGATTTGACTCAGATTATTGATATGGTTAAAATAACTCTGTGAATGCCTTGCAGGATATTTTGGATTCTTATAAAAACTATCTCGCCCTTGAGAGAGGGCTTTCGCCCAACACAGTAGAGGCCTATTTAAAGGACCTTGATGAATTTTTAGTATATTTAAAATCAAAAAAAAAGAGTATAGAAACATTCGATAGAAACATGGCAAGACACTGGTTATCGCACCTTCTGACCAAAAATAGTGCAAGAACAATGGGTAGAAAACTGAGTTCTATGAAATCATTTTATGAATTTCTTAAAAAAAGAGGCATAAGTAGTAAGAATCCGTTTGAATTTTTATCAGGACCAAAGATAGAAAAGAGGCTCCCTACATATCTTAAGGTTGAAGAGATCATAGGACTTATTGAATCTATAGATACCGGTACCAAGGAGGGAATCAGGGATAGGGCAATGCTTGAGATCTTGTACAGCAGTGGTATGAGAGTGGGTGAGATGCTTGCTTTGACAGTTGATGATGTTAGAGACCTGCCTGATACAATCAGGATAACTGGCAAGGGTATGAAAGAGAGACTTGTCTTTCTAAGCAAAGAATCTATAAGGTGGTTAAAGAAATATTTAGGGATAAGGCCTCTTTTCAATCCAAAGGTAAAAAGACTCTTTTTAAACCAAAAAGGAAACCCAATGACAGATAGTAACCTCAGAAAAATAATAACAAAATATGCTAAGGCCTATGGTATTACAAGGCCTATATCTCCCCACACATTCAGACACTCCTTCGCCACCCATCTACTTGAAAGGGGGATGGATATAAGGCTTATACAGGAGCTTCTGGGTCATGTAAGTCTTTCAACCACCCAGATCTATACAAAACTCGATTATTCGAGACTTAAACAGGTTTATGATAAAACTCATCCGAGGGCATGAATATGGAAGATAAAAAACGCTATGGTACAACAATCCTTGTTGTAAAGAGATCATCCAAGGTAGCAATGGCAGGAGATGGCCAGATAACAATGGGTGATACAATAATAAAAAAGGGTGCTCACAAGATTAGAACCCTTTACAATGGTAGTGTACTTGCAGGTTTTGCAGGCCGTACCGCTGATGCAATAACACTCTTTGAACTCTTTGAAGAGAAGTTAAAAGATACTGCTGGTAACCTCCTTAAGGCATCTATATCCCTTGCAAAGGAGTGGAGGACCGACAAGAGGCTTAGACACTTAGAAGCACTTATGCTTGTAGCTGATAAAAAAAATATACTTCTGGTTTCTGGTGATGGAGATGTAATCGCACCAGATGGAGATGTCATGGCAATTGGGTCCGGTGGCCCATATGCAGTTGCTGCAGCAACTGCGCTCCTTAAACACACGAAAATGGGTGCAAAAAGGATTGTCGAAGAAGCAATGAAAATTGCTGCATCTATCTGCATTTATACAAACGAAAATATAGAGGTGGTGGAATTATGAATGAAAATACCTGCTTAACACCAAGAGAGATTGTTGGTGAACTCGATAGATATATCATTGGTCAGGAAAGAGCAAAGAAGGCTGTAGCAATTGCCATAAGAAATCGTTGGAGACGAAAACAGATTATAAAGAGTATCAAAGACGAGATATTCCCCAAGAATATCTTACTCATAGGACCTACAGGAGTTGGTAAGACAGAGATTGCAAGACGGGTTGCAAAGCTTGTTAATGCTCCAATGGTAAAGGTAGAGGCCACAAAATTTACAGAGGTTGGATATGTGGGTCGTGATGTGGATTCTATGGTCAGGGATCTTGTAGAAGTGGCTGTGGATATAATGAGAAGGAAGAAGGAAAAAGAGCTAAGAAAACAGGCAGAAAAGATTGCAGAAGAAAAGATTATTCAAAAGCTGATGAATAATCCGGTGGCCACAGGGATTATAGATGCAGAGACACGAGATGGTGATAATAAGAATATGATTGCAAAACGCCTCCTGAGGGAGGGTAGATTTGATGATTTTATCATTGATGTTGATATTAGCAGTCCAAAACTAAAAGGCCTTAAGATATTTTCGAACATGGGTATAGAAGAGATGGATATGGCTGTTTCAAACCTATTTGAGAATCTGCTACCCAAGCATACTGAAACAAAAAAGATGCGGGTAAAAGATGCCAGAAAGACACTTGAAGATCAACAACTCGGGAGTATGATAAACATTGAAGAGCTCAGCAGAGAGGCAATAGAACTTGCAGAAAACAACGGGATAATCTTTATTGATGAAATAGATAAAGTTGCCATAAGAAGCAGTTCACACTCAGGACCTGATGTATCAAGAGAAGGGGTTCAGAGGGATCTTTTGCCCCTTATTGAGGGCTGTACTGTTATGACAAAATATGGCTCTATAAAGACTGATCATATCTTATTTATTGCAGCTGGTGCATTTACGATGAGCAAGCCTTCAGATCTAATACCGGAGCTACAGGGGCGTTTCCCCATAAGGGTAGAACTGGACAGCCTTGATGAAGAGTCCTTTTTTAAAATATTAACTGAGACAGAGGGTTCTTTGATCAAGCAGTACATTGAACTGTTGAAGACCGAAAAGGTGGATTTGATTTTTAAAGAGGATGCAATAAGAGAGATTGCTAAACTCGCTGTAAAACTTAATGAATCTCAAGAGGACATCGGTGCAAGAAGATTACATACTGTTGTTGAGACTGTACTCGATGATATAT
>CAYSBA010000052.1:0-7442 GCA_964429075.1 uncultured bacterium | reverse complement strand
TTCCTGCTCCTTTTCATTTTCACCTGGATCTTCAAGTATTGAGAGAATGTCCTTGTCACTCTTTTCCTGAATCTCAACGTTACCATAATCTAAAGGATCGTGTGCAGCTGTATCCGCCTCTAAATCTTTAGAATCTCCATCAAGTTCTACATCTATGTCAATTTCATCTTCATCCTCTTTATTTTCACTATCTATTGAGGGGGACGAATCACGCATATCTACTGTCTTTGTTGGATCGATGTCAGTAGATGAAATGATGTTCGATATTACTTCTTCAAGGTTTGAGAAATCATCTTCGACCTTTGATTTTTTTGAGTCTTTTTGGTTATTTTGATTTTCAGTTTGTTTTATTTCAGTATCATTTTTGCTGGTAGTAGATTCCTCTTTTTTAGATATGGTGGGTTTAACAAAAAAAAGACTCTTACATTTGTGACATCTTACATAAACACCCTTTTCTGGCAATGATCGGTTTCCGAGATCGTTTTTACTCCCACATTTTTTACACGTAACGATCATATCAAAGGATATAGCACAGTGTGACAAAATTTCAATTTAAAGGATCATTGTTAAATTTAGCCGGCGTTGTAGCATCTTTTAGATGTTATTCGTTTTTTAATTACAGATAGGGTGCTTGACCGAAGAGGTATTGCTGATTATGATAAATGGTAGTTTTTTATCTGTTAAAAGGATAATAAGGAGGTATAATATGTGGAACCAGATGAAGACAGTTATATTACTTTCTGTCTTAAGTGGGCTTTTGCTCCTTTTTGGAGGTATGTTTGCAGGGAGAACAGGTATTATCTTTGCTTTTGCCATTGCACTTATGATGAATTTCTTCTCATATTTTTACAGTGATAAGATTGTTCTTGCACTATACAGAGCACGAGAGGCAGATCCATCTGAACATAGAGATCTATACAACATTGTCCGAGATCTTGCCCAGCGTGCGAACCTACCAATGCCAAAGATATATATTGTGCCCCTTGAGATACCAAATGCATTTGCTACCGGAAGAAATCCACAAAAAAGTGTTGTTGCAGTGACTCAGGGCCTTCTTAATATGATGACTTATGAAGAACTTGAGGGGGTTCTCGGTCATGAATTATCACATATCAAACATAGAGATATATTGATCTCGACTGTTGCAGCTACAATTGCATCAGCCCTTATGATGCTTGCCAATATGGCCAAGTGGGCTGCTATCTTCGGTGGTTTTGCAAGGAGTGATGACGATGATAACAATATTTTTGTACTTCTTATAAGTGCTATATTGGTGCCAATAATAGCAGTTCTCCTGCAGGCAGCTATCTCAAGATCGAGAGAATACCTTGCAGATGCAGGGTCTGCGAGGATAACAGGTAACCCGGAAGGACTGGCAAGAGCACTTGAAAAGATAGCCGGATTTTCAAACAGATACAGGGTAGTACCACCAACTCCGGCACATGGTGTAACTGCTCATATGTTTATCTATAATCCCTTTTCTGGAATGAGCTTGCTTAATCTTTTTTCAACCCATCCTCCTGTTGAGGAGAGAATTAGAAGATTGAGAAGCGGAAGTTATTAAATTTTTTAACATCAAAATAAAAAACTTGCAAAAAAGTGAGCCTCTGTATATTTAGTTTTGCAATAGTTCCTGTGGAGAAAGTGTATGGATCCTCTAAGTTTTACATTATTTAATATAAGTGGGAGAAATCTATTTATAATCGTTTTTGTCGTCCTTTTTATCTTTTTTGTAAGGACCATAATCCATCGCCTGAGACTGCTCCTTGCTGCATCTCCGAAAGATAGGTTTGACAGAATAGGAGAGAGATTATTAAGGGTTATAAGGATTGCCTTCGGTCAGAAGAAAATACTCAGATTCTACAGAGGTGCAGGACTCGGTCATGCCTTCATTTTCTGGGGTTTTTGTGTAGTATCCATAAGGACCATAACCCTTATGGGGATTGGATTTGATCCAACATTTAGATTGCCATTTATGTCTGGAGGATTTGAGGCAGGCTACTCATTTATGAAGGATCTTTTTGAAATACTTGTTCTAATAGGTGTGACTGCAGCAGCATACAGAAGGCTTATTTTAAAACCGGATAGATTGGGAACATCATTTGAAGGAGTCTTGATCCTGATCTGGATTTTTATCTTGATGATTACAGATCTTGTTTTCGATGGTTCAGCTATGGCATTGTCAGGGGAGTTTCATAGCTATGCACCAGTTGGTGCCTTTATTGGAAAGATGCTTGTAGGATTAGATAGGCCATCTATGTTCAGAATAATGTCCAGTATGTATTTTATTCATGTTACACTGATCCTTTTATTTCTGAATTATCTACCCTATGGGAAACACTTTCATGTCATAACAGCAATTCCAAATGTCTTTTTTAGCCGTCTCGATCCACCAGGTAGGCTTCAACCCCTTGATGTTGAGAAACTCTTAGAAGAAGACAAGGTGGTTGGAGTAAAGGATATCACAGATATGAGCTGGAAAGATATCCTGGATATATACACCTGTACACAATGTGGAAGGTGCCAGGATAATTGTCCTGCCTACCTTACAAACAAACCACTCTCTCCAAAAAAGCTCAACAAGGATATGCTGACCTATCTATATAAGAAGGCCCCTGCAATTTTGAACGACATACCTGAGGATGCTGAAAAGGCAGAAGAAAAAGCAGGTGAGTTTACAGGAGGTGCTATAAGTGAAGATGTTATCTGGGCATGTACTACCTGTCGTTCCTGTGAAGAACAGTGTCCTGTTTGTATCGAATTTGTACAGCGTATCGTAAATATGCGTCGCTACCTTGTAACCATGGAGAGTCGTTTCCCGAAAGAGTTAACATCAGCCTTTAAGGGAATGGAGACCAATTTCAATCCCTGGGGTCTTGGATCAAACAAGAGGATGGACTGGGCAGAGCAGATTGATGAAGAGGTCCCTGTGCTGGCTGAGAAGGGGTCATGTGAATATCTGTTTTTTGTGGGTTGTGCTGGTAGCTATGATGATCGTTATAAAAAGATAACCCAGAAGATTGTGAAGATTCTAAATAGATGCGGCATAGATTATGCAGTACTTGGTGAAGAGGAGGTATGCACCGGAGACTCTGCCAACAGGGCAGGACATGAATATCTCTTTCAGATCTTAGCTAAACAGAATATTGATACCTTTAATAGATATGGGGTAAAGAAGATAATTACAAACTGCCCTCACTGTTATAACACTATCAAAAATGAATATCCTGCCTTTGGTGGGAATTATGAGGTATATCATCTGTCTGAGCTCCTTCCGATCTTTATAAAAAACGCAGGGCTTAAGGTTAACACAGAGGAACTCGGAAAGATCACCGTTCACGATTCCTGCTATCTTGGTAGGTACAACGGTATTTTTGAAGAACCACGTAAGGTGATCAGGATGGGTGATACAGTGCCAGTAGAGATGGAGAGAAACTACTGTCGTTCCCTTTGTTGTGGTGCAGGAGGGGCAAGGATGTGGCTTGAAGAGCCAGTTGAAAAAAGGGTAAATGCACTCAGGCTGAAGGATGTAGAAAAGACAGGAGCAGATACGGTTGTAACAAGTTGTCCCTTCTGTTACATAATGTTTGATGATGCCATTAAGCAGTCGGACAAAGAGGAATCTATCAGAGTAAAAGATCTTGTTGAGCTTATTGAGGTTTAGTCTGTGGATACTATCTTGCTATAATTGAATAATTTAGTTATCTAAGTTATACTAATATATAAATTTAGTATAGAAATAAATTATGGTTATGGGATATGGCAAAAAAGATCTTGATTGTTGAGGATGATGAATCGATCAGGATGCTCGAAGAAAGGATCCTGAAGAGGTCAAAATATGAGGTTGACACCACACCAGATGGGATGGATGTACTGAGTCTTCTGAAAAAAAAGAAATATGATCTTCTGATACTTGATGTTATGCTACCCGATACAGATGGATTTACCCTTGCTGAAAAGATCATAAACGAGATTGATGATCCTCCAGTGTTTATCTTTGTTACAGCTAAGGATGATCCAAAGTCATACGCAAAGGGTTTTGAAGCAGGAGGTGCATTTTACATAACCAAACCCTTTTCATCCATGACCCTACTTCAAGCAGTAAAGACCTGTATCGGTGAACCCTGATATCACAGAAGATCGAGAGATACTTTTTATTAAAGAGATTGAAGAGTTATTAAACAGTGCTTCTGTAAATAGGGTTGACCTCTCAAACGATTGTGCTTATTACAACGGAATCCTGATTACAACCGATCAGTTTATAGAGGGTGTTCATTTTGATTTGAGCTGGTCCTCTTATGAGGATGTGGCGATTAAGGCAGTAAATGGAGCGGTATCTGACATCTTTGCCTGCGGCAATGTGCCGGAGTTTCTAACCCTTTCAGTTGCGTTCAGAGAAGAACAATTTAAGGCTGTTAAAGATAGATTTATCACCGCATTCTTAGAAGAATGTAAAAGGCTTAAGGTTACACTTGTGGGAGGTGATACATCAAGGGCAGATAGATTATACATATCATTGAGTGTTATCAGCAGATCTTTTGATGTGATCATTGATAGGGCCGGTGCCTCACCAGGCGATATAATATATTTAAGTGATAGGGTTGGTAGTGCACTTGGTGGCTATTTAGCTATAAAAGATGGGGCCAAAGGATATCAAAAATTGATAGATAGATTTAAAAAACCAAGGATATCCCTTGATATTGTCAAAAGGATTCTCAAAAATAGAGACAGAATTACATCCATGATTGACATATCAGACGGTGTAATATACGATCTTTCGAGGATATTGTCCTGTTCAGGGTGTGGAGCTGTGATCGATTATAGATCTATTCCCACTGAAAGTGAATTTATCAGTTTTTGTCAGGATAAAAGATTTGATCCTGTTGAGCTTGCCCTTGCAAGTGGCGAGGAATATGTGCTATTGTTTACATCCAAGGATTGTGTTTTTGATAATATTGCATATAAAATAGGCTGGATAACAGAGGAGAAGGGGATTAAAATCAAGAATATGCCACAGAATTTTGATCCAGAAAGATGGATTTTTAAGCATTTTAAAAAACAGGAGGGCCTGGATGATTTATCTTTTAACTGAAAATAAATTGCTTGGTGATCTGTTTTATGAGTTTCTTGGTGAAAAATGGGATCTAAATATAAATCAGGGTGAAGATGGGTTATTACCAGAAGAGGGCTCCATAGTCTTTATTGATACAACGATTAGCAATCTTGTAAAAAAGATCGAGCCATTAAAAGGATCAGAATTGGTAAAGATAGCAATAGTCCCCGATCTAAATGCACTTCAGCTACGGTTTTTGCTTGAAGAGGGTTTTGAAGATATACTCATTTTCCCACCAACAAAAGATAAGCTGTATGCAAAGATTCACAAATGGAACAGGTTAAAAGGTCTATGAGGGTCCTTTTTGCAGGTCAGAAGGATTTTTTAAAAGAATTAAAAAACCTTGTTACAGAGGATGTAACAGTACATCTTGCCACTTCAACAAAGGGTATAAAGAGGATTTTAAACAGAGTTAACCCTTCAATATTTGTATGTGAGACAGGGCTGTTGCCAGAAGATACGAAAGGATATATACTTAAAAACGAAGGCCCTCTCTTTGAGTTTTCCATAAAAAAAAGTTCAGTAATCATAAATCACTACAGCACGGCCCAAAACTATAGAGAATATAAACGCAATAGATCAGATGCAATAGAATTTTTTTCTATCCTTTTATCAAATGAGATAGAAAAGGAAAGACTAAGGGAGGATTTAAGAGACTATCACCTCCTTCTTGATATTACCCTCATTCTTGGCAAGTCAAAGAATATCAAAAGGGCACTGCATAGGGTGACAAACTTTATTGCAGAACGATTTGAGGCAGATAGATGTTCGATTGTACTGACAGAAGAAAGGCATAGACACGGATTTGTTGTAGCAAGTAGTGATAAACTGGATATTGGTGATCTTGAGATAGACCTTATGAAGTATCCAGAAATACAGGAGGTACTTAAAAAACAATCTTCTGTGATAATCAAAGATTTTAGAAAACACGAGATAACTAAGGGTACTATTTCAAAAAGTACAAAATTTCCAAGGGCTGTTGCGCTATTCCCGCTTAAGTATAAAAAGAAGGTTTTTGGTGTTTTATTCTTGCGATTTAGGAAAAGGCTTGATGAGACAAATTTTCAATCCTTCATAGATAAAGTACTCCAACATCTTACAGCAGCAATTATTAATGCAAGGGAATTTGAAAGTATTATTAAGGAGGCAAGAAATCTAAAGAATAGAGAACGCAGGGCACTCAAGGAGCTTGAACAGATCAGACGCTTTCAGGAATTTTTTGAATCTGCCTCAGATGGGATTGTAGTTTTAGATCAAGAGGGTCAGATCCTTTTTATCAACAGGACCTTTGAAGAAATGATAGGTTATTCAAAGGTAGATATTGTTGGTAAGAAGTTAACGGATATTCTGGCAGACGAAGAAAACCGAGAATTCTTCGAAGAGGTTCTAAAATCAATGCATAATGAGGATTTCCCAAGGAGATTTGATCTTGATATCCTTACAGCGAGTGATGACTATAGGTACCTTGCAGCAAGTGCAAATATCATGGAAGGTAAGCTGATAATTCTTCATCTGAGGGATGTGACTCGAGAGAGGATGATCGAGGAGGAGTTGGAGCATACAAAGGAATTTTTAGAAGAGCTGATTGAGAGCTCGCCTGATGCTATTGTTGCCACTGACAATAGAGGCAAGATATTGATCTTCAATAGGGCTGCAGAAAAAATCTTTGGATACAGAAAGGATGAAGTATTTGATAACTCTTTTCATGTCTCACAGCTATATCCAAGTATAGAATATGCAAAACAGATAAAGAGAGAGCTCAGAGATGAAAAATATGGTGGCAAAGGAAAACTTCAGTCAATAAAAAAGGAGATAGTGACCAAGGATGGAAGATATATACCCATCAGTCTTTCTGCCGCGATCATTCATAGCAATGATCAGAATGAATTGGGTACAGTAGGGATATTTACAGATCTAAGAGAGCAGTTAAATCTATTGAGTCAGCTCTCAGAGACAAGGAGTAAGCTATTAGAACTCGAAAAGAGGACCATTGCAATGGAACTTGCAGGGGCAACAGCACATGAGTTGAATCAACCGTTGACCACCCTTGTTGCATATCTTGATATACTGAAAAAGAAGCTTGAGACACACAACGATATCCAGAGATATCTTGATAGGAGTCTTGAGGCTGCAGAAAAGATCGCTCAGAGGATAAAGAGTATCAGCTCAATTACTGAATATAAGACAACAGAATATATAAAAGGGACAAGAATAATAGATATTGGTGATGATGAAGACAGAAATAGAATGAAGTTACCTGTCCTTGAAACAATTCATCAGCTAATGGCAGACCTTGGTAGTAAGGTAAATCTGCTATTAAAGACAGAGG
>CAYSBA010000051.1:0-7443 GCA_964429075.1 uncultured bacterium | reverse complement strand
CGACGAGTCTGTTCTGTGCCTCCTTCCAGACCTGTATTAGACTGCAGATATTGAGGACTGAACAATCTATACTCTCATCAAGACAGTCCTTCATCTTTATTGGACCATCAACGGCCTCTATGATTTCAAGAAAGGTTATCTCTGATGGATCCCTGCCAAGGGTATATCCACCCTTAGAACCCCTTTTGACCTTGACGAGACCTCTTTTTACAAGGTCTTTTAGTATCTTGGCAAGAAAATCTGAAGGAATTACCTGTTTTTCTGCTATTACCTTAAAAGAGGTAAGATGTCCCGGTGGTTGTTTGCTTAGATAGAGCATGGCCCTTAAGGCATAATCAATACGTTTTGATATGTGTATTGGACTTGAACTCATATTTATGTCTCTTCGTCTATTTCTCCTACAAGATTTTCGTTGCCAGGGAGTTTAATGAGGCCAACATTTTCGAGAATACCTATTGATATGTATGCCATTATGACTGAGAATATGGCCATACCTGGCCCGAATTTAAAGGATATGATAGAAAATAAAAAGGCAAATGACATGATACCGAATGCCACAAATGGACGGGAGAAATCAAGTTTTTTAAAGGTACGAAACTTCATGTTGGAGATCATCAGAATAGAGAGAAATAGTACAAGAAATGCAACCTCTTTGTGATGAACCACAGGTTTGTTGTTAAAAAAATGGTAATGTGCGGATATGAGAGATATTATGGCAAGTGCTGCAAGGGGGATTGTTATACCAAGGGTGTAGTCTGAAGCACCGCCATCTTGTGAGGCCATCACATTGAATCTCGCAAGACGTAGAGACCCTGCAACGAGGTACAAAGAACAAATAACAAGACCCCAGAAGCCAAGATTTTTTAAGCTCCAGAAATAGACAAGAACGCTAGGTGCCACACCAAAGGATACTAAATCAGCTAGACTGTCAAGCTGAATACCAAAGGAGGATTGAGTCTTTGTCAACCTTGCCATCCTGCCATCAGAGACATCACACAGCATTGCCAGAAATATGGCAAATATTGCCTTGTAAAAATCTGTCTCGACCTGAGCTGTTGATGAAACTAAGATAGCAAAAAACCCAAATAATAAACTGGCAACAGTAAATGCGTTAGGGATTAAAAAAAGAAGATCCCTCTTTTTGTGTCTTATGTCCATTTTTATCCCCAAAATACAATAAAAAATTTACTCATATTATTTACAGCATATTGTATACTTAGTCAAGGGTGGTAAATGTTGTAAAGATATGTTCTAAAAAAGGACTTTACAAATCAGATTCTAATGATTAAAATATGAACATGCCAATTTACGAATACAAATGTCAGTCCTGTGGACAGGTTGTTGAGCTACTCCAGAGGATTGGAGAGCCAGGTCCTGATAGCTGTCCATCCTGCGGAGGCGCAATGAAGAGACTTCTTTCACAGACGTCATTTATTCTTAATGGATCTGGCTGGTATGTGACCGATTATGGTTATAAAAAGGATTTAAAAGAAAAATCTGGTTCAAAACCCAAAAAAGAGACTACAAAGTCCTCATCCTCAGCAACAAAATAATCATATTACTTTCTAACATTTAAGATCATCTCTGGTGGTATTCCTGCCCTATTTGCATGTGCACAGGCCCAGCGCATCCATAATCCGAGTAATCTTTTATCGTGACAATCGGTGGATAAAACAAATTTAAGGCCGATCTCTCTGGCAAGTTTCAGGTCTTCAATCCCTGGAGATAACCGTTGAGGACTACCATTGATCTCCAGCATCACACCTCGTTCTTTCATCTTGATAAATACCTTCTCTTTGTTAAATCTATAGGGGATCCTCCTTGCAATTATAGAAGCGCTGATGTGAGCAATTGCTGTAGGCCTGTGTCTCGACAGGATAGATAGGTAGCTGCGGGTAAGATCACCTGGCACATCCCTTATCCCTGAATGCATGGAAGCAAGTATTACCTCAGAATACTGACGATAACTATCGTAGGCATCAAGATAGCCATCCAGAATATCAAGTTCCATACCAGAAAGTATGAGAAGGTCCCTATCAGAATTCTCTGATATCTCCATATTTCTCTTATCCAGAAGTGATATTTTAACCCCACCAGATCTTTTAGAATTTTGTGAATGATCACAAAAGGTTATAAATTCATAACCCAGTTTTATCGCCTCCTTTTTGACTTCAGCAATCGAATTGTTTCCATCAGACCACCATGAATGTACATGAAAGTCACCTACTATATCACCGAGCAAAAATGTTGGCCTTGTCCCATCTCTGTATTCTGGATCTATATAAGCCAGACCAGAAAGTCTGAATATCTCTTTTTCATCTTCACATTCAGGTAGCTTGCCGCCAAACTTCTCTTTTATCGATCTTACAAAATCTAAAGGACCAGTAGTTTCAAAAAGGACTGTACCAAGTCTCTCTGGACTTGTGTGTTTAAAGACAACTTCTGTGTACTCTCTGTTAGCCAATCGATTGATATCATAAACATCCTCTTTTTTGAGCAGATCTCCTGTGTAGACTATTATAATTTTATCCACACTCTTTATACATCTTCTCAGATCGCCTGATATATAGGCATCTCTACCGAGCTTGTTAAGTCTCTTTTTTGCCATAATAGCAAGATTAAGAAGATGCATCGGGTTACGCCGCGATGAGCTGAGGTAAAATTCTGCCTCATCTAAAAGCCATCTTTTTTTTGTATCATCCAGGCCAGAAAGATCTGCATCATTGAGGATAAATCTCATACCATCTTCAACACCCATCTCAGACCTTAAGCCTATTTTATGCCCTGTATATGGCGAAAGTGTTGTATATCTGAGAAGTGTTATTGCGTCTCTTTTTGTGTTTCTTAAGGATTTTGCCTTTTCCAGTAGTCTGAGTTCATCATCATAAAGATCATAAGGCAGCATTACATCCGGGGGCAGATCGAGGAGCCTATCTCTCAGTAGTTCAAACTCCCTGCATGAAGATCCACTATCGAGTATATGGATCCAGTTGGCATTTTCAAGTATCCTAGCAGCACGATGACAAGTCAGTTGATCTTTCATGGATTGATACTTACTTCAACAGTATCGGAATCGCTCTGACCAGCATCATCGGTAACTGTTAGCTGAAATTTGTAATGTCCATAGGCATCTGGCACAAAGGATGCAACAGCCTGATCGGCATTCTGTAAGGTGATATTGCTTGTCTGAGGAATGGATATTATTTCCCATTGATATGCAGTAATCGCATTGTGATCATCATAACTACCGGATCCATTAAGCTCAATTGCTGTAGCATTATTAAGATCATAATTAAAAAGGAAAATATCATCACCAGCATCTGCCACAGGTGGAAAGTTTGACTCCTGATCAGATGATAGGCTTATTACAAAGGGGGTCTGACCTATTCCATCGTGATCAATAGAGACCTGTGACACATCCTGACCTGGATGATCGTCCTGATAGATAACAGCAAACTGAATCTGACTATTTGGCTGTACAACAGAAGGTATGGTGGGTACATCAGTTAGAGAAAAATCTGGACTTGATGTTGTATCAAGATCAATCGAAGAGATTGTTAGATTGGCATAACCTCTATTCTTTATGGTTATGTCGAGTCGTTCTGGTGAACCTGAAAATACATAAAACTTGGGATCAACATCTATAATTGCCCTCGATGAACCAATACAAAATACACTCAGGTCGCCAGAAGAGGTAGAGACTGTAAGATTTGATGTATCAATACTGTTGTCAGATGGTGCGTAGGTGAGGATAATATCTGTACTTCCAGCAGGTGGCAATTGCAAAGGAAGACCTGGAGCAGATTTGATTGTTATGTCTGAACTGCCCGATAGATCAATTGAGGTGATATCGAGGTTAAATGAACCCGTATTGGTGATCGTGAGCGTTACATCCTTAGATTGTCCCTGATATACATCACCAAAATCAACCGATGAGGGGCTGATTGTTGCATAGGGAGCAGTCCCGCTACCGAGCAGAATTAGATCGACCACAGGTTCATCAGGATCGTTACTCTCAATGTGTACCTTTGCCTGATGTGCCTCTTCAGCATCAGGGATATAGGTGATTGTAAGAGGAGTTGAATCACCGGATTCAACAGTAATTGGAAAGCTGAGAGGTTCAACCTGAATAAAGCGTTCTGCCATTGAGGGATCATCAGCATCTATATAGATATTGGTTATAAATAGAGGGCCGTCACCAACATTCATTATTTTTGCAGTCTTTGTTGAAGATTCTCCAACCGGAACGGCTCCAAACAAAAAGGAGGTTGTATCTACACGGATATCAGGTGGGGGTACACCCTCTCCAAGGAGTTTTATTGCTAGATATTCCTTTGGTTTAAGGCTCTCGTCATTACAATATATCAAGAAAGAACCGGTATCTGCCCCTGTTTCTTTTGGGCTGTATGAAAGTTCAAGATTATAAGTCTCAAGCGGTTTTAAAGATGAGGGGAAATTTCCAATGACAAATTCGTTAGAAGTATCATCCGACAGGACGATTTTATCTATAACAAGGGATGCTGAACCAACATTAGTTATAGAGAAATCGATGGTTTTTGTTGTATTTACAGTCACCCTCCCAAAGTCAACAACTGTACTTTCTGTGGAGAGTCGTGGTGTAAAATCACTAACCTCTTCACAGGAACAGCGAATCATTAAAAAAGAGAAGATAACCAAGGCTATGTAGATTGCCCTATTTGTATGCATAACAGACTCCATCATATTTTCAGAACAAAAATAATACATTTTTTTATACTTGTGTCAAACCCAATCAAACATAGCATCAGGTGAGTATTGCTTGACTTTGAAGTATTTACTAATTATGATAACATGTGAATTTATATAAAAGGTGAGTATGGTTAAAAAGATTAAACAAGAGATAAAGGAGCTGCCAGAGGAGATACCCATTCTCCCGATAAGAAATCTTATACTATTCCCAAAGATGATCCTTCCTATGATGGTAGGGAGGAAATCATCCATTGAGGCTGTGAAATATGCCCTCGAAAATAACAACATAATAGGTACAATCACACAGAAAGATGCAGACGAAGAATTCCCTACCCCTGGTGATCTATACACCTTTGGAACACTCGGAACCATACTAAACAACCCTGTGGAGCTCTCAGACAATACACTTAAACTCCTCATGAGTGGATTTAAGAGATTTAAGGTAAAAGAGTATGTATCTATAAATCCATTTTTTATGGCTCGTGTGGAATATTTTGATGAAGAGGTAGCTGTAGATATTGAAATACAGTCTCTTGTTGCCAACATAAAGAATCTATTCCAATCTCTCAGTGACAGAATAACTGTCTATAAGACCGATATATTATCAACTGTAATGAACCTGAAAGAACCAAATACACTTGCAGATTTTGTTGCAAGCCACCTCAACATAAGTATCGAAGAAAAACAGAGGGTTCTCGAGACAATCGATATAAAGAAAAGGTTGAGACTAGTGGCCCATCTTGTCAACAAAGAGCTGGAGATGCTGGAAATCGGTGCAAAAATTCACAGCAAGGTGAAAGAAGAAATAGACAAAAAGCAAAAAGAATTTTACCTGCGTGAACAGATAAAGGCGATAAAGAAGGAATTAGGAGAGGAGGATGACGAAGAGGGTGAAATAGCCAATTTTAGACAGAGGATTAAAAAGGCAAAGATGCCCAAGTATGCAGAGGAGGCAGCTCTAAAAGAGCTTGATAGAATGAGTAAGATGCATCAGGAGTCTGCAGAATATACTGTATCAAGAAACTATCTTACCTGGCTATGTGATCTACCCTGGAGCAAATCAACCAGTGATAATCTCGATCTTAACGAGGTGGAGCGCATTTTAGATGAAGATCACTATGGACTTAAGAAGGTCAAAGAGAGGATACTCGAATTTATTGCGGTCCGTACTCTAAAATCCCGTAAAAATGAAGAGATGCAAAGTCCAATAATATGTTTTTTAGGCCCACCTGGGGTTGGTAAAACTTCTCTTGGAAGGTCTATTGCAAAGGCACTAGGTAGGAAATTTGAAAGGATTGCTCTTGGCGGCATACATGACGAGGCAGAGATTCGCGGGCATCGCCGTACCTATATAGGTGCAATGCCTGGTAAGATTATTGCAGCATTAAAAAAGACTGGTGTGAACAACCCGCTTATTATGCTGGATGAGATAGATAAGGTAGGTAAAGATTTTAGAGGAGATCCCGCAAGCGCACTGCTTGAAGTACTCGATCCAGAGCAAAACAACTCTTTTGTGGACCACTATATAGATCTTAAGTTCGATTTGAGCAAGGTTATGTTTATTACTACTGCCAACCAGATAGACACGATCCCTCCACCCCTTCTCGATAGAATGGAGGTTATCGAGATAAATGGATATACTCTGCAGGAGAAGGTTCACATCGCAAAGCAATTTTTGATACCAAAACAGATCAGGGCCAATGGACTTGAAGAGGGTTCTATAAGATTTACAAGGGCTGCTATTGAAACAATTATTACAGACTATACCCGTGAATCTGGTGTACGAAACCTCGAACGTGAAATTGCCAATGTATGCAGAAAGATAGCAACGAAGGTGGTGAAAGGTGAAAGGACAACAACCACAATAACCCACAAAAACCTTGAAAAATATCTGGGTATAAAGAAATTCATATCTGAGGTTAGAGAGAGGACCAGCATACCTGGTGTTGCAATTGGTCTTGCTTGGACCCCATTCGGTGGTGACATTCTGTTTATAGAAGCAACAATGATGCAAGGTAAAGGAAATCTTGTACTTACCGGTAAACTTGGGGATGTGATGATGGAGTCTGCAAAGACTGCTCTTTCATACATTCGTTCCAAGGCAGCTGTACTGGGAATCGATCCAGTCATTTTCGAACGTAACGATATACACATACATGTTCCTGCTGGTGCAGTACCTAAGGATGGTCCATCTGCCGGTATTACAATAGCAGTCTCTTTGTGTTCTCTTTTACAGAATAGACTAGTACGAAACGACACAGCAATGACCGGTGAGATAACCTTGAGAGGAAGAGTTTTGCCTGTTGGCGGAATTAAAGAAAAGGTACTTGCAGCAGTTAGAAATGGTATTACAAGGATAGTTTTACCTTTGCGTAATAAGAAGGATACAATAGAGATACCAAAGGAGGTCAAAAAGAAGGTAGAATTTATCTTTGTCGATGATGTACAGGATGTTTTTAAACACACAATCGACAGTTTCAGGTTTGCTCCTCTTACAGACAATAATACCTTTGGAGGAAGCGAACACCAGGCACAGGTAACAAACTAAAATGATTGAAACTCCGAGGATTGTTGAGACAATAATTAAACTACTTCTAAACAAAAAGGCTAAAGATCTACTTGTAATTGATGTAAAAGATTCTTCAAATTTTACAGACTATATTGTAATTTGTACGGTATCAAACAAGATTCATGGAAAAATGCTTACCAATTATC
>CAYSBA010000050.1:1980-7516 GCA_964429075.1 uncultured bacterium | reverse complement strand
TTCTTAGGTGGTATCCTGACCTCTCTAAGTACTCTGTATTCTATATACAGAGTACTTAGAGAGGTCAGGATACCACCTAAGAACGAAGAACATTTTGGGTGGGTCATTCTGGTAGTTGGCAGGGTTGTTATAAGATACAGTGATGAAAATACAACCATAGGTGAAATAACCCAATCATTCGAAAGGATACTAAGTGGTGATTTGATAGGAGATGGACTGCCTTATCAGCTCAAGAAGGTATACAGAATTAAGAACAAAGAGAGTGCTCAGGGGATACTTATAGATTCAGTGGAGGATAAGATCCTTTTTGGTGAAGGTAGTGTGGTGTTTGTAACCATCGGTCAGAAGGATGGTCTTATACCTGGTAATACCCTTGAGGTCTTTCGCAACATATCAACCTCTGAAAATACGCCCGGCATACAGGAGTTTCTCGGGGAGATGAGAGTAATCGGGACAACTGAAAGTAGTGCTACATGTATTATAACTATGAGTACAAAGGAGTTCAAAGAGGGAGATACAGTTGTCCTCAGACCTGGTTACTGAACTAATAGATTCAATTAAAAAAGTACAAAAAGAAAATGCTGCAGTTGTTTTATTAAGCGGTGGTATAGATTCGGCAACCTGTCTTGCTATTGCTAAAAGGAGGCACAAAAGAGTTGTTGCCCTATCATTTAATTACAATCAACGTCATAAGGTTGAGATCGAATTTGCAAAAAGGCTGGCAAAATCCGTAGGTGTAGATAACCATCTTATAATTAACCTCGATCTTTCATTTTTAAAGTCTTCTGCCCTTACCGGAGATAGAGAATTACCTCTTGATAGAGATATGGATACAATAAAAAATGAGGGCATTCCAACGAGTTATGTCCCTGCAAGAAATACTATTTTCCTTGCATATGCACTGGCTGTGTGTGAAGAGCACAATATAGAAAATATTTACATAGGTGTAAATAGTATTGATTACTCAGGTTATCCAGACTGCAGGCCTCAATATATTGAGGCATTTAAAAAGGTAGCATTATTGGGAACAAAAATGGGTGTTGAGGGAAGGCAATTTTATATTGAGACCCCTCTAATTAACCTAAAAAAACATGAGATTATTCAGGTTGGTTCAAGGCTTGGTCTGGATTTCTCAAATACAATATCGTGCTATAATCCAACTACTGATGGACTGAGCTGTGGTAGATGTGATAGCTGCATAATCAGGAAGGAGGCCTTTAAAAGGGCAGATTTCCCTGATCCTACAGCCTATATCTAATTGGTGTAGATTTCTGTTGTGACCTTATAAGTGTCATTCTATTTGTGTCAAAAATCTTGAAGTAAGCTACCTGTGTGGTATGATGTGAGATATGAAAGAGACAGTTGTTTTTGCATGGTTTGAAGCCCTTTTTGCTTCTGTTGGAGAGGTATTTTTACTCTTTTTGTCCAGTTTTTTTAGACCAAAATCGATTGTAAGGCGTTATAATATGTTAATTGAAAGGATCTATTTTTGCAGTTTTGGAAGCCTTCTGGTGATTCTTGTAGTTGCAACCTTCACAGGGATGGTTATTGCACTTCAGACAGGACTTGAACTTAAAACCTATGGTCAACAATCACAAATAGGATATCTGATATCAAGCACAATGTCGAGAGAGATGGGACCGGTCATGACAGCATTTATCCTTACAGGACTTGTTGGTTCTTCTTATGCAGCAGAGCTTGGAAGTATGGTTATGAATGAGGAGATAGATGCATTAAAAATGATGGCCATTGACCCAATAGACTTTCTTGTTGTTCCCAGGCTATTTGCTCTGATAATTGTAATGCCAGCAATGACATTGATTTCTGATATTGTAGGTACTCTCGGGGGTGCCTTTGTTGGCAGGACTATGTTAAAGGTACCCTTTGAGGTATATTTTGATAAGGCTTTAAATGTTATAGATATAAAAGACCTTTATAGTGGGCTGATAAAAGCAGTTGTTTTTGGAGCAATCATAGCATCAATATCCTGCTATCATGGGCTTAAAACCCATGGTGGGGCAATAGGGGTGGGTCTGTCTGTCCTCAGGTCCGTGGTAATATCTTTTGTTGCAGTGCTGGTATTTGATTACATCATAACATGGATTGTCTATTGAAATGCCGGGTATGTGATGAAAAGTATGGTAGAAGTTGATGGTGTAACCAAGAGTTTTGGGAAGCAGAAGGTACTCAGGGGGTTGAGTCTGACTGTAAATGAGGGGGAAACCTATGTTATAATTGGTCCAAGTGGTACAGGTAAAAGTGTAACCTTAAAACATATTGCAGGCCTTCTCAGACCGGATAGTGGAAAAATCATGGTAATGGGTAAGGATCTGGATGGTATCAATAAAGATGAACTAATGGAGATCAGACTAAAAATGGGCTATCTGTTTCAGTCAGGAGCACTTTTGAACTGGATGAATCTATATGACAATGTAGCATTACCGCTTAGAGAGCACACGGATTTAGATGAGAGTAGAATTGAAGAAAAGGTAGATGAAGTACTTCAACTTGTAGGACTTTCGGGCCATGAAAATAAATTAGTATCAGAACTTTCTGGAGGGATGAAAAAGAGGGCAGGACTTGCAAGGGCACTTGTTCTTAATCCAGATATTATTCTATACGACGAGCCTACATCGGGTCTTGATCCTGTTATGAGTAGGACAATCGATGAACTTATATTAGATCTTAAGATGAAGCTTAAAAAGACAATGATTATAGTAACCCACGATATGATTAGTGCACTTAAGGTTGCAGACAGGATTGGTTTGTTATGGCATGGAGAAATAGTTGTAGAGTCATCTGCAACCGATTTCCTTCATTCAAAGGACAAAAGGGTACAATCCTTTATAACTTCAGGGTTGTGGAATGTTTGATCCTAAAAAAAGATTGCTTGTAGGTTTTTTTCTTGTTTTGACTATATCAGCTCTTCTTGTCCTATCACTTGTCATTGGGGATGTGGATATCTTTGAAAAGGGACATCCAATAAAGATTCGTTTTGATACAGCAGCAGGTTTAGAGCCGGGAGAGGATATTACAGTATCTGGTGTAAAGGTTGGTGAAATAAAAGATATTGAGCTTGATGAATCGGGAGTTTTGATTGTTGGCAGGGTATATAAAGACTTTGTACTTCATGAAGATTATTCAATTCTCATTAAGGATAAGAGTATAATCGGCGGTAGATATATCTCAATCGATCCTGGATCTCGCCACCGCAAGGTGTTTGATTGGAAAAAAGAAACAATCCCACTTAAAGGCGGACATTATATTGATACAGTCAATATAGCCGGAAGGATCCTCGATGAAAATAGACTTCTTATTTCAAGGCTTGTAAACCGTCTTGATGGAATTGCAGGCAGTATATCCGACCTACTTGAAGAGGTAAAAAAGGGTCAAGGCAGCCTTGGAAAGCTCCTGAAGGAGGAGGATGCATACAGATATATCATCACAACTCTCAGAAATCTCGTAACGATTACCAATCAGTTGAACAAAACAGGCCAGATACTCTCTGAAAAGCTTTCGAGTAAAAGGAGTCTGTTAAATGCCATTATCTCAGATGAAGAGTTGTACGAAAGATTTAAAGAAACTATTGATGGTCTTAACAGGGTTGTAGAAGGACTTGAGTCAACAAGTAGTCTTGTAGGTAAACTGGCAAAGGATAAAGAGCTTGGGAATTCTATTGAGCAGGTTGTTGATGACCTTCGTGATTCTACAAAGCGACTCAATGAGGTAGTAAAGGAGGTTCAGGGTGGCAAAGGGTTGATCGGAAAATTGATAAAGGATGAAAAGGCCTATAGTGATCTAAAGAGTTCCTTAAAGGTGGCCAGGGAATACCTGGCTCCTCTTGGCAGGTTAAAGATATTTCTCGGTGGTGAGGCAAACTACTTTGGTGGTAAGGATCTTCTGGTTACAAGTCCATATATAAGACTCATTCCGAGTGAAAAGAAGTATTTTATTGTTGGGTTAAGCCTGTTACATCTCAATAAATACGGTAGAATCAATTTCCCAGAAAAGTTGGAATCTCAGCCCGAAAATAAGACCCATATATTCCCACGACTTATCATTGGATGGAATTGGATAAAGGGTCTTTTATCAACAAAACTTGGTATGTTAGAAGGTAGGTTTGGTGGTGGAGTTGATTTGAATATAAACCTTTTAGACAGGATTATAACATTTGGCCTGGAAGGCAGATTCAGTTACAATGACAAAGATCTTGATGGGATAAAGATAGATGAAAAGACAGGTCCCTTTCAGTTAAGGGCATATCTTAGGATACCTGTCTGGAACAGACTTGTTTTAAAAGGGGGGATTGATGATTTTACTGGATCCATTGCACCATGGGGTGGTATCTCCTATGAATACAGGGATGAGGATATCAGGAGTATTATTGGTTTGTTAGGTTTCTATTCCTACTGATATCTGACATTTTTTTCATACCTGAAATTGTGATAAATATTTTAATCTAATAAAATCAGATAGTTACAATCTGGCACATAATTTGATTTACTATTGACAAAGCTAAAATAGATGTTAGAATTCAAAAAATTATGGGTTTTAATAAGGAGGTTAGAATGAGAAAGAGAAAGGTTATTAACGCAATGTTAACACTGTTGATGGGTATCTTAATGGTAGGTTGTGGTTCTAAGGGCTCACCAGTTATGTCCAGTGCACCAGAATGGGTCAACAAAGGTAGTGGTGCCTATTCTGGAGAGATGGGTAAGGCCTTCTATGGCGTTGGTTCTGCATCTGGTATAAGAAATCGTTCCCTCGCAAGGTCAACAGCAGATCAGCGCGCAAGGACGGAGATAGCAAGAATATTCAACACCTATGTAGCAGCCCTTATGAAGGATTATCAGAGAAGCACAACTGCAGGTGATTTCAGTGCATCAAGTGAAGAGCAGGATGTTACCCAGGTTATAAAGACTTTTACAAAGATGACATTGAGCGGAGTTCAGATTGTAGATCACTGGAGGGATCCATCCGATGGTACTATATTTTCACTTGCAGTACTGAATCTTTCAGATTTTGAGAATCAGCTTGATAAGATGAAAGAGCTTGATGCCAGAGTAAGAGAATATGTCAGACGTAACGCAGAAAAGGCATTTGAAGAATTAGAAAAAGAAGAGATGAAACATTAATCGAGGAGGGATATTATGATTAAAAAGATAGCAGGTATAGCAATTCTTATATTTCTATTTGTGGCTACTGAATCCTGTATAATTGTGACCGATAAATGTGAAGACGAATGCACTAAATCTGGTGAAATCATGTGTGTCGGTGATCACAGCTATAAAGAGTGTGGCGATTATGATGGAGATGTTTGTCTGGAATGGAGTTCTATTCAGGATTGTTCTGGAGATACAAATGTCTGCATAGAATTTGATACATACAGTGCGTGTAAGCAGGAATGTACTGAGGATATTGACTGTCCTGGCGAACAGTTCTGTACATATGATGACTATTTTCAGGGTTACTGTAAATAAAATTTTAAATTTTAAGCTTTTTTGATTTTTATAAGACACGATCGTAAAGATTGTGT
>CAYSBA010000050.1:0-1970 GCA_964429075.1 uncultured bacterium | reverse complement strand
TATTTTAAAAAGTTAGGATTACTGAGATTATGAAAAAAGTCACTGATACTGAAAAAGATATAGATCAGAAACTTATATTTATCTTTGAAAAGATATATGGCATTGTCCGAAAACTTGTATGGGACAGGGTTAAAAATGAAGGAATAAGCCCTCTTCAGCTCCAGATTCTTACACGTATCAGCTCCAGACCGGGCAAGATGGCAAGGGTGAGTCAGCTTGCAATGGAATATGGTCTTACACAGGCCACTGTCAGTGATGCTATTACAAGTCTTTCTAAAAAGGGGCTTGTGAAAAAGATTCAGGATCATTATGATAGGAGGGCCTTTAACATCATTCTTACCAGCAAAGGTGAAGATCTGATTGAGCGTATTGGTGAGTGGAGTGATGCCTTACAGCCAATAATAAACGAACTCGACATTCAGCAAAAACGTGAGACCTTTATGTTGCTTATGCATTTCTTAAGACGCCTTGTTGAAGAGAATATTGTAGATGTTATCAGGATGTGTCTTGTGTGTGATAATTTTGTTGAAAATCTCAGGCCGGAGTCGGATAAACCACACTACTGCAGGCTTACTGAAAAATATATGTCTTACGATGAACTTAGAATTGACTGTCCAAAACAAACAAGAAAAATATAGATCCAAAATATCTTTTGATCTAAATCGTATCATTTGGAGATTGCAGTTTTTTTACAATAAATATATAAATTTTCCCTACAGTCTTTAAAGCTTAATATGACAAAGATTAACCAGAAAATTGAGGTAAGATTTACAGACCTTGTGCCTGGGGGATTTGCTATTGGTAGATACAACGGTAAGGTAATATTTGCACATGGTGTATTGCCAGATGAATTAGCAGAGGTAAAGATAGTAAAGACCAAAAGGCATTACAATATTGCAGTACCAGAAAGGATAATTGAGCCAAGTAAAGACAGGGTAGATCCACTCGAAGAACACTATTTAAGTTGCTCGCCATGGCAGATTATTAACTATGATAGTCAACTAAGGTATAAAAAAAGGCTTTTGGTAGAGAGTTTTAGGCAGGCAGGTATGTCTGATGTAGAACCTATTGAATTTTTTCCTTCACGCGAGCCATTTGGTTATAGAAACAAGATGGAGTTTTCCTTTTTTAAAAAAAATGGAAAGTTATATCTTGCATTTCACAAAAGAGGGAGTCCTTTTGAAAAGCTGATTCTGCCTGAAGGCTGTATGCTTGCTGAAAAAGAGATCAACAGGGCTGCTCTTTTATTTGTTGAGCATCTTAATAGACTCGATATTTCTGAATCCTCATTAAAAAATCTGATTGTCAGATATAGCAGGAGTGAATCTGGTATCTATATCATTCTATTGGTCAAAGAAAAGAGGGTTCCACCAGTAGAGCTAAATAATATTGAAAATCTTTTTGGGTACACGCTCGGTTATTCTGATCCAAGATCACCTGCAGCGATTATAACAGAAGAACTGTACCATACAGGTAGAGACTATATTAGTGAAAAGATATGTGGAAGAGAGGTCTTGTATTCTATTAAAAGTTTTTTTCAGAATAATGTTGTTTTGTTTGAAGAGCTAATCAAAAAGACAAAAGAATTTATCGAACCTGGTAACAGGATTGTGGAGCTGTATTGTGGGAGTGGTCTGCCAGGGCTGTTCTTTGCAGAAAGGGCAAAGGAGATAGTTGGTGTGGAAGAGGATGAGTCAGCAGTAGGTTTTGCAAAGTTAAATGCAAAAAGGTATGGGATAAATAACTACAGATTTATTGCAAAAAAGGCTGAGAAGGTTGCAGGTGATCTTATCAATAAGGATATTGTTCTGGTTGTTGATCCACCAAGGGCAGGATTACATAAAAAGGTAATAAAGGCAATATTAAATGATCCTCCTTCAAAGATTGTTTATATCTCCTGTAATCCATCTACCCTTGCCCGCGATTGCTCTTTTTTATACCCGGACTTTAAGATTGATGCACTTTATGGG
>CAYSBA010000049.1:0-7520 GCA_964429075.1 uncultured bacterium | reverse complement strand
ACACAATTCTTGACCTAACCTTCTTCAGGTGCTATCTTCACATTGAGATGCGCACAGAATGGTATAATCAAAATGGGGTTGAAGACCAGTTACACAGACTAAAGAGGCTTTCAAACAGAATTATCGGAAGTGTCATCCTTGTCCTTATAATCTTTGTTGCCTCTTTTACTTCATTCTTTAAGGTTGATACAAATGAGCGTGCTGTAATTCTTAGATTTGGAAAATATAACAGAACAGTTGGACCTGGCCTGCACTACAAAATCCCTTTTGGAGTAGATAGGGTATACAAAGTAAAAACAGAATATCTTTACAAAGAGGAGTTTGGATTCAGGACAAAAAAGCCCGGAGTAAGAACTATCTACTCTGATGAAGAATTTGAGCATGAATCTCTTATGCTTACTGGAGACCTCAACATTGCAGATGTAGAATGGATTGTACAGTACAAAATAAAGGATCCTCGCAAATACCTGTTCAACGTCAGAAATGTTATAGACACAATAAGAGATGTGGCAGAATTTGCAATGCGCCATGTTGTTGGAGATATGGCCTTTAATGAGGTAATAAAGACAAAAAGACCCCAGATTGAACTCAAAGTAAAAGATTTAATGCAAAAGACCTTAAACAAATACAACTGTGGCATTAGTGTTAAACTCGTCAAACTACAGGATGTACAGCCCCCCAAACCTGTAAAAGATTCTTTTGATGAAGTCAACAGAGCAAAACAGGATATGGAGAGAATGATCAATGATGCAGAAAAGGAATTTAACAAGGTTATCTACAGGGCAAAGGGTGAGGCACAGAAGATGATAGAAAGTGCACAAGGCTATGCAATTGAGCGAGTTAATCGCGCAAAGGGTGATGCAGAAAGGTTCGAGGCCCTGCTTAAAGAATACAAACTTGCAAAAAGGGTTACAAGGACAAGACTCTACTTTGAGACTATGCAAAAAGTACTCTCAAAAATAAAGAACATAATTATTATGGATGAAAAGACCAAAAATCTGCTTCCTCTTTTAAATATCACAAAACAAACAAAGAGGGAGAAATAGAAATGAGACTGGCATGGCTGTTTGGTCTGGCCCTTCTGGCAATTATCCTCACCGGTTCTTCATGCTTTGTTGTGAACGAATGGGAACAGGCAATTGTTCTACAATTTGGTAAACCTGTAAGAGATCCTATAACTACACCTGGTATTCACTTTAAACTACCCTTTATTCAGCAGGTAAAATTCTTTGAAAAGAGACTCTTACAATGGGATGGTTATCCAAACATAATACCAACAAGAGATAGCAAGTTTATATATGTTGATGTATTTGCCAGATGGCGTATCTCTGATGTACTTAAGTTTTACAAATCGGTCAATGATGAAACCGAGGCACAATCGAGACTCGATGACATCCTTGATGGTCTTGTTAGAGATTATATCTCAAAACATACTATATTAGAGGTTGTAAGGTCATCAAACAGAGACTTACCCAGTTTTTTTGAAGAGAATGAAGAAAAAGATACCGAACACAAAAAGACAAATTTTGAAGGGATGCGTCTTAAGATTAGGGATCAGATACTAAAAAGTGCAAAGGAAAAACTCAAAAGACTTGATCTTGGCATTGAGATAACCGACATAGAGATAAAACGAATCGACTACTCTGACAAGGTAACAAACAAGGTATACGATCGTATGATATCTGCACAAATGAGAATTGCAGAAAAATATAAGGCCCTTGGTAGAGGGAAAATGGAAGAGATCACCGGTAAAATAGATAAAATGCGAAAAGAGATTCTCTCAAAGGCCTACAAACAGGCTCAAACGATAAAGGGTAGGGCTGATGCAGAGGCAACAAGGATCTATGCAGAGGCCTATAAGAAAGATCCCGATTTCTTCAGATTTAAAACAGCCCTTGATACCTATGAAAAATCAATAAAATCCGACTCAACACTGATACTCACTACTGATAGCGATCTATTTAAACTCATCAAGCATTCAAGATAATCTTATCTGCCATATATGAACTTCTGACAAGTGGCCCTGCAATTACATGTTTTATTCCATATGATTTTGCTAATTTTTCAAGTCTCTTAAACTCATCAGGACGAAGGTATCTTTTTACTTCAAGGTGTCTTTTTGTTGGTCTAAGGTATTGACCAATTGTAAATATCTCAACACCTGCATTGGCTACATCTTTAAAAAGTCTTTTCAGATCATCTTCAGTCTCACCAATCCCTACCATAATACCAGATTTTGTCTTTATCCCTCTTGTTCTAAACCAATGGAGGATTCCCAATGATCTTCTGTAATCCGCACCCTTTCTTACCCTCTTATACAGCCTTTCCACAGTTTCAAGATTGTGAGCCAATATATCTACACCCGATTTTGCAATCTTTTCTAACGAGTCGATATTACCCTTGAAATCTGGAATTAATGCCTCAACTAAAGTATTCGGATTGAGCTTTTTTACCTGAGAAATTGTTTCTGCCCAGTGATCTGCACCTCCATCGGGAAGATCATCCCTGGTTACTGAAGTAAGGATAAGATACCGTAAGTTTAACTTTACAACAAGTTCAGCAACACGTTTTGGCTCATCTCTATCAGGTAGATATGGTTTCATTGCCTCCACATTACAAAACGAACATCCCCTGGTGCACCTGTTACCAAGGATTATAATTGTAAGATGTCCCTTTGCCCAGCATTTTCCAATATTTGGACAGTGCGATTCCTTGCACACTGTATTTAGATTTAGATCTTCAACTATTTTTTTTAATCTAAAAAAATCCTCACCATGAGGAATCGGTACCCTTAGCCATTGTGGTTTTCTTTGAACCTTATCGTCTTTCATCTATTTTGAAGTTATCGAAAAAAAGTTCAACTGCTTTTTTTGCAACAGCTTCTAAATCAACATCTTTTTTAATTTCCTGCTCTATCGAAGTCATCCTGCAGCCCTTTATACCGCACGGATCTATAAAATCAAATGGCTTAAGATCATTACATACATTCAAAGAAACCCCATGATAACTTATTCCCTTTTCAATCCTGAAACCAACAGATGCTATCTTACTCTCTCTAACCCATACGCCCGGAAATCCTTCGCGCCTGGAGCCATCTATACTGTAAGATCCAAGTAATGAGATTATCCAGTCTTCAATTCGTTTTACAAACTCCTTTGGCCCTTTTGCATACCTTGATATCCTCATTATTGGGTAAAAGACAATCTGTCCTGGATTATGGAGTGTAATATCACCTCCACGATTACATTTATACACCTTTATATCTGCTATCCGATCTGGATATCTCTTTTTTTGACCTGCCCTCCCAACAGTAAAAACAGGTTTATGTTGAAGTACAATAAGGGTCTCAATGCCATTTATAAGACACAGATTGAACCATTTTTTTTGTATTTCAAGCCCCTCTTTATATCCTATTGTATCGTGGATCAAAAATTCCACATTAAACATGTTCGTCTTTTTCTCGTATGATATCTGCACCAAGGAGCCTTAACTTATGTTCCATAGATTCATAACCCCTGTCGAGATGATATATCCTGTGAACGACTGTAGTCCCTTCTGCAACAAGACCTGCAAGTACGAGTGATGCACTCGCCCTCAAATCTGTTGCCATAACATCACTGCCAGTAAGACTTGTAACACCATTGATAATTGCAGTATTCCCATCTATCTTTATGTCGGCACCCATCCTGCACAATTCAGCCACATGTATAAAGCGATTTTCGAATATATTCTCCCTTATTATACTTGTACCATTTGCAAGGGCCAAAAGTGACATAAATTGAGCCTGCATATCTGTTGGGAACCCCGGATATGGGTTGGTCTGAATAGAACAAGGATTGATTTTTTCTGAACCCTTTATCCTTATCCTGCCATTCCAGACCTCAATCTCACAACCAACTTCAATAAGTTTCATCAGGATCGAATCGAGATGATCTGGTACAACATCCTCTACGACAATATCTCCAGCTGTTATTGCACCAGCTACAAGAAAAGTACCTGCCTCTATACGATCAGGTATTACACTGTGTTCAAATGAGCCAGGAGTTCGCTTTCCGTGAACAATAAGCCTTGACGTTCCCTTCCCTTCAATATATACCCCCATTTTACTCAGTACCTCAATCAGATCCGAGATTTCAGGTTCCATTGCTGCATTGTTTATAATTGTAGTCTGTTCGGTCATTGAAGCTGCAAAAAGTAGATTTTCTGTCCCTGTAACTGATGGTATATCAAGGTGTATTTCAGCCGGTCTCAGTCTTTCTGCCTTTGCCTTAATGTAACCATGTTCAATCACTATATCGCATCCCATTAAACTAAGGCCTTTTATATGAAGATCTACTGGTCTTGCACCAATTGCACAACCACCCGGCAGGGAGACCTCAGCCTCTTTGAATCTTGCAACAAGTGGTCCAAGAGCTAAGATTGAAGCACGCATGGTCTTTACGATTTCATAAGGTACCCTCTCTGGCCTGACATCAGATGGATCTATTCTGAGAATACTATCTTTAAAATCAACCTTACAACCAAGAAGCTCAAGAATCTTTATTGTTGTTTTTACATCCCTCAATCTTGGAACATTTTTTATTATACAGATATCATCCGCCAAGAGGGTGGCAAACATTATTGGCAGTACCGCATTCTTTGCGCCAGAGATTCTAACAGTACCCCTGAGCTCACGTCCCCCTTTAATAACAAGTTTCTCAAGCATTGTTCAGCCCTTTTTTAAGTATTATAACCCTGTCAAGCCCTGCATAGTCCTGTAACACAAAAGATTCATAATAATCTGTTTCCGATGAGACAAAATCTAAAAGCTCTCTAGAGATTGAAGGATCGGTCTCCATAATAAGGCATCCACCTTCTGTAAGCATATTATATACCCTCTTTATTATTGTTTTAGAATGAGCCATCCCTTCATCTGAAGAATATAGCGCATCTTCTGGCTCAAAAGAAAGCTCGGGTTGTATGGAAACAGCTTTTTTAAATGAAACATATGGTGGATTGGATATCACGAGATGAAAAAATGGTAAATCTTTAAAGGCCTCAACGAGATCTGCCCTTAAAAAAACAATATCTGATCTTAGACCAATAACCCTTTTTTTATTAATTATTGCAATTGAAAGGGCCTTCTCTGATATATCACTTGCAACAATAAAAACATCAGAGATCTCTTTTGCAATAGATAAGGCAATAACACCAGAACCTGTGCACAGATCAAGGATGTTAACACCTTTAAGCCAACCCTTTAACTTCAGAAACTCAATTGCATACTCTACCAGAATTTCTGTCTCAGGGCGTGGGATGAAAACACCATAGTCAACAAAGAGCTCAAGATCACGAAACCATGCCTTTTTTAGAATATATGCAAGTGGAATCCTCTTTATTCTCTCTTTAACAATAGAAAATACTCTATCGATTTTCTCTTCATCTATAGATTTTTTATCATCAAGAAATAAAGTTAGATTATCCATATTTAATACTTCTTGCACTATGATCTCTGCCTCCCTTTCTGCTGCAGGGATATTACTATCTTTTAATCTATCCTTTACAATATCTAACAGCTCTTTTAACTGCACGACTCTAAGAATGCATTCAATATAAGTACAGCAGCAAGATCATCGACCTCTCTTTTCTTCGCACCAATCCTTTTTATCTCTTTTGTTGTAAAGCGTTCATCAAATGCAACAAATTTTACCTCATCTGATAGACCCTTTTTGAGATTCTCGATAAATCTTCTTACTGCAGATGCAGATATCCCTTCCTGTCCTTTCAAGTTTAAAGGGAGGCCATATACAATAACACCTATCTTCTCATTTTCAACAATCTTTTTTATCCTTTCAATTGCCTCTTTATGTTTTTTGTAGTGTATTATACCCCTTGGAAGTGCAATCTTCAGATCATCTTTTGCAATTGCAACACCTATTCTCCTTCGTCCTATATCTAATCCCATATACCTCACTATCCTGTTCCACCAAATAACACATCATCAGTAAGCAGCATCCTTTGTATCTCATTCATATCTTGTTTCATCTTTTTATACCACTCATTGTCTACTCCAAGTCTATCAGCAGCATCAATTGTTACAGAATATGCACGTAGTGCCTTTTTCAAAAGTACACTGATCCGTTTTTTTAGCTCTTCGATGTATATCTTTTTTGCCTCTTCATCAAGATCCTCTGGAATCTCTGCATTAATCATATCGTTGTACAAACTATGATACATCTTACCAATCCGGGACCCACTTGCAATTGCCCAGCCGGGATCACCTGCCCTGATAGACCTCAAGAAAAACGATTGTGCCTCTAAAAGAAGCTCTGCCTTTTTCTCAAGGTCCTCTTTCATCTTTTTTTCAGGGAGTTTCAACTTTATCTTGTTCATCTTCCTGAAACGAATTTCACCTCTATAGAAAAATGCCTGTGATATTAAACTCGTTGCCTCAATAGATTGCTCCTTTTCCACCTTTTCATATATTCTGATGGCATCTCTGAAATAGACATCTGCACTATCCATCTCTCCAAGCATAAAGAGAGAGATCCCAAGATCTACATTTGCTTCAATCCTCGTTTTATAGGTAATATCCTTCCTCTTTAAAACATCTAACATATCTTTTACAATCTCGTCGTATTTATTAATCTTGGCCAGTAATCTTGCCTTTTTAAATATGGCAGAAACAGATAGACTACTCTCCGGGAATATCTCTGTTATGTTTCTGTAAGCCTCTATGGCATCTTTGTATCTTCCAAGATTCTCAAGACACATAGCTATAAAAAAATGTGCAAGGTATATGTATTTTGAATCAGGGAACCTTCCAATAAAAAAATTTAAATATCTTAAAGCCTTCTTATATTCACCGTTTCTATAGAGTTTGGTTGCCTCTTTGTAAAGACTATCCTCGTCAAACCTCTCAAGCTCAACATAATCATCAGGTGTTCCTATGATTGTTATCGGTTCGAGTTTGAAAACCCTTCTGGTTGCAGCCTGTTCTTTTTTTACAATGCCCCGTCTACAGGATATGATTACACAAAAACAGAAAATCAAAAAAAGTAACCTTTTAATCGAGCAACTGAATAATAATCTTTCTGTTTCTTGGACCATCGAACTCACAAAAAAAGATACCCTGCCATGTCCCGAACAACAATTCTTTATCCTTTACAGGAACTATTACAGAAGAACCTATCAAAGAGGCCTTGATATGGGCATCCGCATTCCCTTCAAGATGGGAGTAATTATCTCTGTATGGTACAAGTTGATTCAGCTTTTCTAAAATGTCTCTCTTTACAGATGGATCGGAATTCTCATTAATCGTTATCCCTGCTGTTGTATGTGGGCTGTAAACAATAACAGCTCCATCTTTTATCGGAGATGATTTTACAACACTACGGACCAATGATGTGATATCAACCATCTCAATTCGTTCTTTTGTAACAACCTGCTTTATTATTGTCATACAACCTCACCTATAAATTCTTTAGTCATTTCTTTCAGGGTCTCAAAGTTATTTATTTGAGTACCCTTCATCATAAGCG
>CAYSBA010000048.1:0-7570 GCA_964429075.1 uncultured bacterium | reverse complement strand
ATGTTACTGATATCAATATCTTTATAAGAAAAGTAAAGATAAAACACTTAATCAACACATTATTACCTCACTTGAATTGGGATAGACTTGAAAGGCAGCAAAAAAGTTTTTAGCCTCTTTCATCAATTATCAGAACGAATCCCTTGATCTCCAACAAAATGCTTCTTAGTAAATCTTTCTCAACGAGGTTTCAAAGGGTATCTCTTTTATCACAGGTGATGTCCCGGATCCTAACAAAATAATTTACACTTCTTATCTGGCTCTGCAGCAGTCTTTTATGATAAGTAAGACGCCTGTCCTACTATGTATTGCTGATTTTTAAGCCTTGCTTTCTTTTGATTTTTATTCAAACACAAATAATCCATGACCTGCTTCCTTCTTCTTCTAGCAAAGAATAAAATCCACAAATCCCTCTTATAATTTCCACAAAGGACAAAACAAAATCCACATTAACTCAGGCGAAGGTGATGCCTTCTCTAAAAATCTTTTTCACTAAATGGGATATCTTCTTCAGAATATTCGCTCTACTACATGGCAAAATCCTGACCCCCTATTTTCTGTTACCACCGACCATCCTTAAATTTTGGGTAAGTCCCGAGGATGATGACACATCCTCTTCCATTACTTTTTTACACTTTACACTCAAAATGTTATGTCTCTACTTTTGGGTATGCTTCTCTCTTTCTTGCTCCACTTTTTCAAAGTGTTCTTCTCAATCTGCTATATCAAAGGAACTATCCCCTATCCTCACTTCTCTTCCTTTACCTTAAACGTCCCCCATGTCTATACCTGTTAAAGACAAAGGCTTGACCCTCTTCGTTCAATGTTATAAAAGGGGTATTATGAGGTATAAGAAAATAGCAAGCATTTTGTTTTTTTCTTTTTGTCTTGCAGCTTTTAACAGTATCTTGGCAAAAGACATAAAACCTGCAGGTGGCAATCAGAAACTTGTTATGGGAATTACAGAAGAGGTGTATTACCGTATTAATACAAAAAGGGCCTTTGAATTTAAGATAAAGGGTCCCGGTCAGCTTACTATATTTATAGTTGGTCTGATTGATACCTCCCGTGGACAAAAGAAAACAAATTTTAAGTTTACAATCTTAAGAGACGGGAAAAAGATAAAAACCGGCCGAGTTGCTGGCGCAACGGGTGCATTATATTTTAGTAATACAACAAAACTATTCCCTACCTCTCCAAAAATTATAAAATTAAAGTTGCCACGGGGGTATTATTCTTTCAAGATACTTGCCCTGCCTACCAACACAGCAGGTGGAGCTGCAAGGGTAATGTTCAAGCCGGGCAAGGTTAATATTGCAAAGTCCCCGGAGCTTGCCCCTCTTGTATCACTTACTCCCCTGAAGAAAAGAAACAAACATAAAAAGTCAAGGACAAGAGTCGCAAAAAAGAAGACTTCTACTGTTGAAAAAAAGGCAATTTCCCTTGCGCCCCTTGTTAAAGGGCATCATAACAAAAGGCCTCAGAGTGTGTCAAAGACAAACAAAAAGATCAAGAATAAAAAGTCAAATAAGGTTGCAAAAGCTGAATCGCTCGAACAGGTTAAAAGATCGAAGAAAAACCCTATTTTTAGCGAGAAGGAAAAAAGGGGAAAAGAGAGATCAACCACTCAAAAAACAGAGAAGATCACTGCCTACAATCTCTCAAAGAGAGCCACTCAAAAACCAGAGAAGAGAGTTCTAAAGGGAAAGACAATCAAAAAACGAAAAAAGCTTGTCTCACTTGCCCCTGTCCTTGGTGTTGCTTTTCCAACAGGTGGGTTTGGAACAGTCAATCCACTCTTTGGCTTAGAAGTTCTTTTGAATATCCCGAATATGAAAGACTTAAGAGCAGGCTTAGATATAGCTTATTATCCACTGGCAATAGAGGGTACGGTTGCATATACAAACAGTGATACCTATAAATATTCAGCAGAGGTTGGAATCATACCCATATCAATAAAAGGCCTGTATCGTCTACCTATATCCTTTGGTGGCCTTAATATACTTGCTGGTGGTAGGATAGATGTTCTTATTATGTCACAAAAGACATCCTTTAGAGATATTATCAACAAAAATTCTAAAACATCAATTGGATTCAGTGCCACTGGCGGTATGGAGATGAAAGCAGGCCCGGGAAATGCTTTTGGAAGACTGAGATTGAGCTATGGACAATATAATGATTCTGCTGTAGATAATGGAGAGCCGGGCATTACAGATGTTTTTGTTGGTGGCATCTTTTTTGAATTTGGTTACCGCTATTCGTTATAAAAATGACATTATTGCTGATAAAAAACTATTTTCTTGACAGTCTTTATATATTATGAGAGTAATTGACAGTAATTTAACCAATGGATTTATCTATGGAGGAAGTATCATGAACAGAATTTTAAGACTCTCAGGAGCCCTGCTGTTTGCTGGTGCTATTATTGCCTTTGGAGGTTGTTCATCAAGTAGTGACAATTCAGGTGGTGATAACGGCACCGGTACAGGCTGTAAGAGTGATTTTGACTGTCCAAGTGGTCAGGTCTGCAAAGATGGGAGCTGTGTCACGAGTAGTGGGGGTGGATGTACAAGCGATGCAGATTGTCCAAGTGGTCAGGTCTGTAACAACGGCACCTGCACAACTGGAGGCACAGGCTGTCAATCAGATTTCGATTGTCCGAGCGGGCAGATTTGCCAGAATGGTACCTGCACATCCAACAGTGGTGGATGTACAAGCGATGCAGATTGTCCAAGCGGTCAGGTATGCAATAATGGAACATGTACAAGTGGCGGTGGAAGTGGCGGAAATGGTAGCCAGCTCTGTTCCCAGGCAAGCCCGAATTGTCCATCACCACAGCAGTGTCTGATGGTGCAGGGTGTAGAAAATGGGCTATGTACAATTCAGTGCACACCAAATGGTGGAGAATGTGGTAGCAACGAAAATTGCGATGGTATCTTAAAGGACCAGAATAACAACACCCTCTATTTCTGTTACACAAAATGCACCTCAGATGCAGATTGTCCCACAGGTTTTTCCTGTCTACCACCCTCTCAGGATGGTACATATATTGGAGGTGAATGTCTCCCTTCAGACTGGTTCCAGGGTGGTGGCAGTGGATTCTGTTATTCCGCAACCTGTTCAAACAATACCCAATGTCCACAGGGTCAACTTCCTGTCTCACTTCAGGGTCAACAGGGGACATGTTTCTGTGTTGAAGACTGTACACAGACTGGTACCTGTTCAAACGGTGGACAGTGTCAGGACCTCGGTGGTGCCAAGGCATGTCTTATCGGTTGCAATGCTGCAAGCGACTGTCCAAACGGATGGCAGTGTTATCAGATGCAATAGCTAAAAACCCAGCATTTACTGACATAAAGAGGGCCTCAATTTAGAGGCCCTTTTTTTATAATTAAATTTCTTGAATGGAATGTCTGATTGTGATATCCAATTACTGAAACTTTGTAAGGAGGATTTCTGTGATAATAGGAGTGCCAAAAGAGATTAAGAATCATGAATACAGGGTTGGTATTATTCCATCTGGTGTCAAGGCCCTTACACAGGATGGTCATAGGGTACTGATTGAAAAGGGTGCCGGTCTTGGCAGTGGTATCTCTGATGAGGATTTTGAAAAAGCAGGGGCAACCTTAGTTGATACAGCCCAGGAGGTGTTTGGTGAGTCAGATATGATAATTAAGGTAAAGGAACCCTTAGAGGCAGAGTATCCTCTCCTTAAGAGAGGGCAGATTATCTATACCTATTTTCATCTTGCAGCCTTTCCAGAACTTGCTGAGGTACTTCTTAATAAAGAGATTGTGGCTATAGGGTATGAAACAATCCAGGAAGATGATGGCACTTTGCCTCTTTTAAGGCCCATGAGTGAAATAGCTGGTAAAATGGCAGTTCAGGTAGGTGCGAGATACCTGGAGAAGGAGTATGGTGGTAAGGGTGTTCTTCTCGGGGGTGTGCCAGGTGTGAGACGCGGGAAGGTTGTAATCATTGGTGCTGGAACTGTAGGGATAAATGCTACAAAGATTGCTGTAGGGATGGGTGCAAGGGTAACTGTATTGGATATCAATGTACGGCGTCTTACCTATCTTGATGACATTTTTTCTTCAAAGGTAGATGTCCTTATGTCTGATCACCATAACATACTTGAATCTATAAAAGACTGTGATCTACTTATCGGAGCAGTTTTAATAGCCGGCGCCAGAGCACCTGTGGTTGTAACTGAAGATATGGTAAAATCAATGGAAGAGAATTCTGTTATTGTTGATGTTTCTGTGGATCAGGGTGGTTGTATCCAGACATGCAAGCCCACCACCCATGAGAACCCTGTATATAAGAAGCATGGTATTATTCATTATTGTGTAGCCAACATACCGGGAGCTGTTGCAAGGACATCCACCTACGCACTCACAAACTGTACCATCACTTACGCAAGAAAGATTGCAAACGATCCGGTTGGAGTCCTTAAGAGTAATCTCCCAATTAGACGTGGGGTTAATACCTATGGTGGTTACATCACCCATCCTGCAGTTGCTAAATCTTTAGATCTCCCTTACAAATCACTCGATGAGATGATATCATGAGTATCAAAAAGGTCGCATTCATAGGAAGCACCGATACCTTTGATAGATTAATCTTAATGGAACTTTACAATGAGCTTGAGCTTTCACAGATAGAGCTTTCACAATCGATGGAGATGGACCTTGCTCATTTTTTGCCCGATGTCGTCATTATTGATGCCACTATTGATAGCTTTGAGGTAAGAAAGATACATGATCTGGTTAAGAATAGCCCGATTCTATCAGAAGCAAAGGTCATACGGCTCGGTGAGTATAAGGGTATTGAAGATCTCTCTGATGTCATATTCATCGATAAAGACCCTGATAAAGATACCCTTCTAAAAGCAGTAAATGGAGAAATACCTTCAGGTATCCCGGATAGTAAAGAAGAAAAGGATAATAATTCGCCACCTACTGTTGATGAGAGAACAAAGATATATGACATAAGTCAGCTTATAGATTCCTTAGAGAATGGCCAGTCGGTAGATGGAGTTGTTTTAGAAGGGACAGCCCCTGTGGAAGATGATGAAAATATAGAAGATATTGAAGAGATAGAGGTGATCGAGACAATTGATGATAAGGGAGTCCCTGGCAATACAGCAGTAGATACCCAAGAGAGTATTCCTTTTGTAGAAGAGAGTGATAAATCTGTAGAGAATTCAGAAGCAGAAGGAATAGATATAGAGATTGAAGAGAGTAATGAAAAAACGAATGAGCGTAATGTGCAGGTTGACTCATTAAAGATTGAGCAGATTGAAAAAAGGCTTGAGAGGCTTGATTATTTAGAAAAAGAGTTAGAGAGATTAAAAACAATCCTTACTGAAATAAGAGACTTACTTTCCAAGCTTTAGTTTTTTCTGCGCAGCCTGGGCTACCGGACGCGGCACATTTTTACTTCTTGCAATGTCTTTGAGATCATTTTTTCTTAAAAATGATAAAAATGTTAGTGCCTTATCTACAGGAGTCTTTGGGTTAGTAACAAGTGCAAGCTTCATTTTATAAGATTTTATCCATTCTTTTTTACTGCATATAAAGCGGATTATCTCAGAGTTCATTGTTTTATTTTTTGCAATCTCAAGTATCTCTGATTCAGAAATCTTTGGGCTCTTTACAACTGCCATCAATATTACCTTATTGGATTCTTTAAGTAGGAGCCTCCTTGCAGATTTGTTGCCCAGCATAGCAAGTTTTATCTTCTCTGCGATTGTCATATCCTTAATTATCTTGTAAAGATTGGCACTCTTTTTTTTATCTTCCTCCTTTTTCTTCTTATCGGGTACAAAATGAGCTACTTCTTCTTTATCCTCTTCCTTTTCCTGTTCGATCTCTGATGCAATTGCCATTGCCTCTTTTATGCGTGAGGAGTCTTTTTCTTCTTCGAATTGTTTAAATATGTCGATAGAATTACGTTTTGCAAATTCGTATACCTTGTCAGAAGTCCTTACAGATATAAAGGTATTGTTAAGTAAAGCTTTTATTATTTCTGGATGTTCTTTCATCCTCTGCTGGTTGTCAGCAATAATGTCGAGGATCTCGGGTTCTGTTGTTTTTTCAATTATACGTAAGATTGTATCAACCGGAGTTGCTGGATTTGATGCAACAGCATATGTAACAGCATCGAGGTGACCAAGTATATTGTAAAGAAATGATAATACAGGTGGTGGAAATTTTTCATTTTCAGCAAAACTCACAATTAAATTGACAGGTATACTCTTTATTCTTTTTTCAATTGACTCTTTTAGCTCTACATCATCCTCACCATAATGAATATACAGTATACACGTCAATATATCTGGTGGAATAGGGATCGCACCTTTTGCAAGAGAAAGTTTTATATTTCTGTTGAGATCAGGATCTGTGAATCTATGAAAATTTTCAGGGATATAATCGATTATTTTCTTTATTTGGTCATCCATTGTCGTTCCCCTTTAGATTTTTTAGATAGATATATACACAGCCTCTCAGTGTTAATGTATCATCAACTACACCATCCAAGGAGAGCAGGTTAACCACACGCTTTGCCTCGCCACCAGTGTATATTACATCTGAATCATAACCTTTTTCTTTTTTTATCTTTTCAATAACAAACTCAACCATTCCCTTGTAACCATTTACCAGACCTGATATTAGACTCTCAGGGGTATTCTTACCCACTGCCCTTTCTGGATGTTGTAGCTCCACCCGCCAGAGTTTTGCAGTTCTCTTGTAAAGGGATGATATGAATGTATCGAAACCCGGTGCTATTGCCCCTCCTTCATAAATTCCATCTCTACTGATAAAATCGAATGTGCAGGCTGTACCAAAGTCCACCACAATCAATTGGCCACCATAATCACAAAAGGCAGCTTCACAGTTTGCAATCCTGTCTGCCCCAACCTGTTCTGGAAGGGTGTATCCTATCCTGATTGCTGTGTTACATCTGTGGCTTATAAAAAAAGGCTTTTTTTTCATATATCTTAGTGAATAACGTTCAAGAATATCAGAAAACTCAGGCACTACACTTGATACAACAAGATCATCAAAATTTAATTCTTCGGTGTATGAAAGTGCAATTAGGTCTCTCACTTTTATTGCAATCTCATCTGGTGTAACACCGATGTCGGTTCTAATCCTGTACCAGTCTATAAGTTTATTATCGCAAAAAAGCCCGATGGTGGTGTTGGTATTTCCCACATCAAATACAAGTACATTCATGGTAGATCCCTCACATCTTTTACCGCACCATCATAGAGAGTAATAATTCTGTAACCGTAGTTCAAAATCTTCATTACATGTCCCTGTGCTAAATCGCTAATTTCGATTGAGTCAGGTAGTCCCTGAGACATGTAAAGTGCATCCTCTAACATACCGATTACAACCTTTCTTCTCTTAATGATGCTCCTAATAGTGGGACTCAGCTTTTCAAAGACCGGTGAAGGATCATCTGCTGTAAAGGTTGAATAAAATTCCTTAATAAAGGCATCATCCTGTTCCTTTGAGCCCCTTAGAATAACTATATATTCACGATTCAAGCTATCTTTAAC
>CAYSBA010000047.1:0-7600 GCA_964429075.1 uncultured bacterium | reverse complement strand
TCTATAAGATCAGAAAGATTCGCCGCGAGGGTTTCAAGTGCCTTAAGATCGTCCTGGTTGTAGCCATCCTTTTTGTTTAAAAGTTCTATTGCACCATACACACTATCACCATCCATAATTGGAACGCAGAGGGTCGTTTTTACCCGATAACCAATTTTGTTTGCAATCTCTTTGTCATGCCTTGGATCTTTTTCTACATTGTTGCTGATGACACTCTTTTTGTTGTCAACTACCCATCCGATTATACCCTGACCCCTTTTTATTTTCATACGTTTTACTGCCATTGCCCTGGGGCCAAGGGCTATCAGGAAATCAAGATCTTTACTCTCTTTATCCACAAGCACGAGACTTCCGGCATCAGAATCGGTTACTTCTAATATTGTTGTTATTGCCTTTTCAAAAAACTCCATCAAGTCGGTTGATCTGTTGGCAGATCTTTCTACAGCATAAAGGAGATTGAGCAGCTTAACCTTATCTTCGAGTTGTTTCCGGGACTCTTTTAGCCTTTCATATAGTTCGATATTCTCTAAGGCCAATGAAAAATGTACACATATTGATCTTAAAAGATCTTCATCTTCGGTTGTGAAACCTCCTCCGTCCTTTTTATTTAACAACTCCACAACCCCAAGTACGCTGCCCGAACGACTTAAAAGAGGTATTGCAAGGATACTTTTTGTCTTAAAACCGGTCTTTTTGTCTATAGATGGATTGAATCTTACATCTTTGTATACATCAGAGACATTTACAAGTTGTTTTTTCTGAACACACCAGCCTACAATACCCTCGCCGAGTGGTAATACAATGCTTTTGTCATCCATTCCTACTGCTGATTGTGAATAAAGAACGTTTTTTTCTTTATCCAGCAGAAATAGGGTAGCACGCTCTGCAGCAAAGACCTCGGGGAGATTATAAAGTACCTTTTTTAGTATGTCCTGTAGATCAAGGGAGGAATAAAATAGCCTGCCAAGCTTTTCGATTGCAGCTATCTTTTCTTCATCACGAAGCAGTGCCTTCATTAAGTCCGGGATATCCTTTTGATTATTTTGCATTTTATAACCTCCTTAATGGGCAAGTTGCCAGTTTTTGCCTGAACCAACATCTACGATAAGAGGTACCTTGTCCTCTAACACTCCCTCCATCAAGGGCTTTACACCATCAATTAGATCCTCTACCTCATCCTCTTTAACCTCAAACAAAAGCTCATCATGTATCTGTAGAATAAGATTTGCATTTATATCACTACTTTTAAGCCATCTATCAATCCTTATCATGGCAATCTTTATTATATCTGCAGCACTTCCCTGAATGGGGGTATTTATAGCAATTCTCTCGTCCCTTGAACGCTGAGCAGAGTTACGTGAGTTGATAGCTGGAATGCTTCTGTATCTACCAAAGATTGTCCTGACTGCACCCTCTTTACGTGCCTCATTCAGGCAATTTTCTATATACCTCTTGACACCTTCAAAGCGTTTGAAGTAGTCATCGATGTATTTACGTGCCTCCTTCCTTGTTATGCCTGTTTCCTGACTTAGTTTCACTTCCCCCATACCGTATATTATCCCATAGTTTATAGATTTTGCAAGACTCCTCATCTCTTTGGTAACAAGGTTACGATCAACACCAAGGATAAAAGATGCAGTAAGAGTGTGAACATCCTCACCTGAAAGGAGCATATCACATAGAAGGCTATCCTTTGATAGATTGGCAAGTATCCTTAACTCGAGTTGAGAATAGTCGAATGAGACAAGGGTGTAACCCTCCTCAGCAACAAAACAGGACCTGATCTTTGCGCCAAGATCACTACGTATGGGGATGTTCTGGAGATTTGGATTGGAACTTGATAGCCTGCCTGTAGCAGTTACCTTCTGGTTAAAATGGGTATGTAATCTTTTTGTCTGTGGATTAACATACTCCGGGAGAGGTTTGAGATAGGTGTTGATAAGCTTTGTAAGGAATCTGTATTCAAGGAGTAGTTCTACAATCCTGTGTCTATTCTTCAGGCGCTCAAGAACGCTCTGGTCGGTCGAGTATCCGGTCTTTGTTTTTTTGATCTTGGGTAGTTTTAGTCTTTCAAACAGGAGCCAAGAGAGCTGTTTGGGAGAATCAAGGTTTATAGTAACACCAGCCTCCTGAAAGATCTGTTCTGTTAATTCAGTACAGCTTTTTTCTGCTTCATGTCTTAGACTGTGTATCCTCTCTACATCAAGCCGAATACCTATTTTTTCCATTTTATAGAGTATGGGTACCAAGGGTAGTTCTATCTCCTCATAGACCCTGTCTGTGCCCCTTCTTTTCATTTCCAAAAAGAGTTTTGATTTGATTTTACTACCATTATATAGTTCATTGATTCTTTCTCTGAGGGCCTGCGATGGATCATCAAGATCTACCTCAACATAAGACATTATATCCTGTGCATAATCTGAGATCCTTTTTGTACTGTATGTGCTATCAAGACAGTACAATGCAAGGGTTAGATCATCCCCTTTTATGGCTGGATCCTCATATAGATGCAGTATGGATTTGAGATCATCGGTAACTAATTTGCTTTTTTTCAATAACCCGACAGCGGTTTCTCTATCTGAAATATAATAACCGTTGTCAAAGATAAGTAGAAGCCTGCCATCTAAAGTACCTATACACAGTTCATTAGGAAGATTTTTATCAAGGGCCTTCAGTTTCTTGAGCCTCTTTTTATCATCTGATGAAAAGTCCCTTAGGAGGCTTTTGAATTCGAAACGTCTTAAGATTTCAACAAAACCCTTTTGGTCTATACAATCCCTTTTTAAGGACTCGACAGGGATCTCAACAGGACAGTTTTCGTTTAGTTCAACCAATCTCTTTGATAGTACTGCATCCTCCCAGTGATCCATTATTTTTTTTCTATCACTCTCTGATAACTCATCCAGATGGTTTCGAAGCTCGTTTAAGGAACCAAATCTTGTTAATAAATTCTGCGCCTTTTTGGGACCAACCCCCGGTACACCGGGTATGTTGTCGGTTGAATCACCAACGAGGGCCTGATAATCTATCATCTGTTCAGGCCTTACGCCAAACTTTTTTAACACAGCATCTTTATCTATATATAGCTCTTTTCTTGGGTCCCAGATTATTATCCTGTCGTTGATTAGCTGGAAGAGATCCTTGTCTGAGGTGATGATAACAAAGTGGTATTTGTAAAGCCTGTGGGTTATTGTAGCAATAATATCGTCTGCCTCAAAACCGCTAAGAGAGATAAGTTTTACTCCAAGGGCCCTTACTATCTTTTTTGTCTCCGGTATCTGTATTGAGAGATCTTCTGGTTGTTTGGGTCTGTTGGCCTTATAGGCCTCAAAAATCTCGTGGCGTTCGGTTTTTTCTTTTTCATCCAAGACGACTCCAATAAAGAGAGGATCAAATAGATCTAAAAGCCTTAAAAGCAACTTTGTAAAACCGAATATGGCACCGGTCGGAAATCCATCTTTTGTGCTCAAATCTCGCATGGCAAAAAAGGCACGATACATGAAAGAGGTGCCATCTACTAAAAATATAGTATTTTCCTTTTTAAAACCTTCTGGCAGTGCTATCTTTTGAACTTTACCAATCACAGTATTTGATCCCCTTGTCTGTCATCTTGCATAACCTTGCCTCGCTGCAGTCTCTGTCATCGTTACACCCTTTCATGCACTTTTTAGATCTTCCTACCACAACACATACATCCTCTATACTACAGCAATCGAGTGGAGTTTCGCAACCTATATTGTCTGTAGAGATACATGGATCTTCGACCTTCCCGGGACAGTTCAAAAGCGAGCAGAAAAAAAATATAAAAATATACAAGAACATGATAGATTTTGAAAAAGGTCTTGTTTGCATAAATTTAATGTCAACTCCCCTGTTCCTGAATGATTCTTGGTAATCTTTCGATTTCCACCTTAATTACCCTCTTCTCATTTGCTTCAAGTACCCTGAATTTTAAACCGTTGCAGACTATGGATTCACCAGCAGCAGGGACCCTGCCTTTTTCAGATACAAGAAGCCCACCCACGCTTTCAGAGTCGATACTGTCAGGAAATTCGAGGTTGAGAAAGTGTTCGAGGTCTTTGATGGGGAGTTTTCCATCAACGAGAAATCTATTTTTTCCTATCCTTTTGATGGGTGTCTCTGTATCATCAAACTCATCCTTTATATCACCTACTAGTTCCTCAAGGATGTCCTCAAGGGTAATAAGTCCTGCTGTACCCCCAAATTCATCAACAACAATGGCCATATGAACCCGTTTTTTTTGAAATTCTTTTAAAAGCTCGGAAATCTTTTTGCTCTCTGGTGTAAAGTAGGGCTTTCTCAAAAGTTTTTTTATAGAAAATTCATTTTTGTCGTTATGTGCAAGGAAATTCAACAGATCCTTACTGTAGAGGATGCCAACAATATTATCTATGGTGTTTTCATAAACAGGTATGCGCGAATGTCCTGCTTGTGTGATCTTTTCGAGGATATCCTCAAGTTTTTCATCCGTTCTTACAGTTACCATATCTGTTCGATGGATCATTATTTCGTTAACAGTGGTATCAGTAAAATCAAAAATTGAGTGTATCATCCTGCCCTTTGTGCCTTTAAAAAGTCCTTTTTTTGAACTGAGGGCAACCATAGTCTCAATCTCTTTTTCTGTAAGATAGAGGTTTCGTTTTTGCATCTCTTTGCCAAAAAGGGATGAAATCAAGGCAGATACCTCGGTTAGAAGATAGGCTATCGGATATGAGATGTATAGAAATATTGAGATTACACGTATAAAGAGCACAGAAACCCTGTCTGGGAAGGTAAGTGCAATAGTCTTTGGTATAACCTCCCCAAAGGATAGGATTAAAAAGGTGGCAACACCGATGGCAATCCCTACAGAGTTTTCACTGAATATCCTTTCAGCAATCACTGTGGTAAGGACAGATATAGAAATGTTTATAACATTATTTAAAATAAGAAGAGACGTAAGAAAAAGACTTGGATTATCCCTCCAGAGTTTAAGCCCCTTACCGCCCTTTTTGGCAGCTATCAATTCTTCAAGCTTTGCGTTTGATAGGGCTGTAAGTGCAGTTTCAGAAGATGATATTATCCCACTTAAGACAAGCAGGATTAAGATGATTGTCACCTGCCACGACAGAGGATCGTCCAACTTCATACCTCCTTGTAACAAGATTAAGTCAGATAAATCAGCTTGTCAAGAAATCTGGCTAATGAGAGACTCTCCAGGATACATTATAGTCATAGCAGCTTCTATATCCACTCGATGGGTAGACCTTGATATAGACAAGTCCAGAGCTATTACCGCCTCCTGCATCATCTACATCCATTTCACACCATTCATCAGCATTTCCTGCATTGGTTGAGTAGCATTCACAATCGCTACCGTTCCAGCCTCCACTGCCGGCGAGTATATTACAATAAGCTGCATTTTTGAAAACTACATATAAGTCATAATTAGCACCAGTAGGGATACCAGACAAAGTTACGTCCACATACATTGTTGAACTCCAGCTCTCCTCCTGTGCATAAAAATAGTACCAGTCAATATCTGTTGAGTTGTGTATTGTGGTGGAGTTTTGTGGTGTCCAGTATACACCAATATCATCCTGACAATTTGAACAACCTGTAGTATCACAAAAACATCCAAAATAGGGTGCGTCATTTGATGTATCGTTTGGCTCGTAGTCATCTTGTACATCTTCATCTGTCAGGGAGTCACAATCGTTGTTAATACCGTCACATACCTCTGTGGCTGATGGGTTTATAGTACTGTCTTGATCATTGCAATCCAGTGCATTTGTAACATAGCCATTTGGAAGTATACATGCCTGAATTGTATCGTTTGGATTACCATAGCCGTCGGAGTCTAAATCTGCATAATAGGTATTTAATACCCCTTCGTCTATCTGATTGTTGCAGTTTTCATCCTGACCATTGCATATCTCTGGTGCTCCGGGGTTTATTGTCGCATCAGCATCGTCACAGTCAGTACCTTTGGTGGTTGAGCATCCCTGTGGTACGCAGTTATAACTGCTGCATGTACCAGATACAGTTTCTGATATGTAGTTGTCAGAATCTGCGTCACAATAATAGCTGACAAGAGGACAGACACCTCCTTCGTCTGTCTGATTATTACAATTGTCATCCTTGCCGTTGCATACCTCCTGTGCATATGGATGGATTGATGCATCAGAATCATTACAGTCTGTATTATCGGTTGTATAACCACCGGGATTGGTGCAGGCCTGTATACTGCTATTCGGATTGCCGTAGCCATCACCATCACTATCCCTGTAGTATGTAGTGGTGACTCCCTCATCAACACTACCATTACAGTTGTCGTCTTTGTTGTTACATGTTTCTGTAGCTCCAGGATTGATTGCTGCATCGTTGTCATTACAATCATCTCCCTTTGTGGTTATGCAACCCTGTGGTACACAGTTATAGCTGCTGCAGGTACCAGATATATTTTCTGCATAGTATCCATCTGAATCTCTATCGCAGTAGTAATTGTAGGTCGGACAGACACCTCCTTCATCTACATTGTTATCACAGTTATCATCCTTGCCGTTGCAAACTTCCTGTGCCCATGGATGGATGAGAAGATCTGAGTCATCACAGTCGCCTTTCTGGGTGCTGTATCCGGCTGGTTTACTGCATGCCTCTTTTGTATCTGAATCAACACCGTAACCGTCACCATCTGCATCTTTATAGTAGGTATTCAAAAGACCTTCATCTATACTACCGTCACAGTCGTCATCTTTATTGTTACAAATCTCCTGTGCGCCCGGATTTATTGCATTGTTTTTATCATCACAATCCCTGTTGTCAGCTACGTATCCCGAAGGAGCTGCGCAGGCCTCAATGGAGTTATCTGGATCACCGTATCCATCGTTGTCGTAATCTTTATAGAAGGTAAATGTGACACCATTGTCGATCTGACCATCACAGTCGTCATCCTTGTTGTTGCAACTCTCTTGAATGGGGGTGACCTCGCCAATACAATCACCAAAGGACCCATTTATGCATACCCTGGTACCGGCCTTACACTCTCCCACACCCTCTGTGCCTGCAGGTCCACTGTAACAGGATTCAGTAAGTGGCTCGCCCTGTGAGTCGAGATCAATTGTGCCGTTGCAATCGTTGTCTTCACCATCACACACCTCCTGGCCCGGAGCCTGTGGATTACAGTAGTATTCACAGCCATCAGAGGGATCGTTGTTTATGTTATAGTAGGTTTCCGGACAGGATGTCCCACTTCCACTTAAAGGTATCTGAAAATTGCCAGAGTTTGTGTTGATAATGATAGTACCTGTGTCATCACCAAAATCGTGGGTGTTGTAGTTTACAGAAAATGTAAATGTATTGTTTGGTGAGAGGTTGACAGGATTTGTTGAGATGTCTTGTGGTACACCTGTAAGATGAAAATCGTTTGAGCTGTTTTGATCAAGATAGATATTGTCTACATACACGGTTCCTGAGCCAGTATTGGTTATAGTGACATCTTCGGTATAATCGGTATCGAGGATTACCTGTCCAAAGTCTATTGATCCTGGATTTACCGATGCGTCAAAGACAGCCCCTCTTCCACTTAAGCCTATCTCAA
>CAYSBA010000046.1:0-7645 GCA_964429075.1 uncultured bacterium | reverse complement strand
CCCTCTCCTTCTTTTAATTTCCCCCTTATCCTCATATACTCCTCTTTTGTTTTTAACTGTTTCAATGCTTCTATTGTTGCCTTGACAAGGTTTACAGGAGTGTTTGATCCGAGGCTCTTGGTAAGTACATTCTGAATACCTGCAGCCTCAAGTACTGTTCTTACAGCACTTCCTGCTATAACACCTGTACCTTTCATCGCAGGTAGTAGCACAACAACGCTTTTACAAAATTTTGCCTTAACTGGATGGGGGATTGTACCATCTACTATTGAAACATCAATCAAATTTTTAAGTGCCTTTTCCCTACCCTTAATGATTGAATCACGAACCTCCCTTGCCTTACCCAGGCCACAACCGACAAGTCCATTTCCGTTGCCCACTACAACAAGGGTGCTAAAACTAAAACGTCTTCCACCTTTCAGTACCTTTGCAACCCTTCTTATCTGTACAACCCTTTCTATAATCTCTTCTGGTTTAATCTTGGGTCTGTTTTCCAAGTCAACCTCCTTTAAAATTTCAAGCCAGATTCTCTCGCACCTTCTGCAACCTCCTTAACCCTACCATGGTACAAATAGCCGTTTCTATCAAAAACAACCTTTTCAATCTTATTTTCGATACAACGTTTGCCGATTACTCTACCTACAATCCTTGCCTTTTCCTTTTTGGTCTTGTTTTTTAATTCATCCATAAGAGCACGCTCTAAGGTAGAGGCCTGAACCAATGTATGCCCTTTTGTATCATCTATAACCTGAGCATAGATATGTTTAATAGAACGATATACCACAAGGCGAGGTCTTTCAGGTGTTCCAGAGATCTTTTTCCTGACCCTCTTCTTTTTACGAAGTCTTTTTATTCTTTTTTTCTTAATCTTGTTCATCAGACCACCTCCATCATACGCTGCCCGCTTTTCCGGCCTTTCTTAAAACCACCTCATCAGCATACCTTATACCCTTTCCCTTATAGGGCTCTACAGGTCTTATCGACCGGATCCTAGCAGCCACATTACCTAACAATTCATTGTCTATAGACTTTAATATTAGCTTTGTATTTTTTTCCACAGTACCTTCTACACCCTCTGGAAGGGTAAACTTTACAGGGCTTGTGTACCCTGCAGACACTTCAAGAGACCTTCCAGAAAGCTTAAAATTGTAACCTGTTCCAACAATCAGAAGCTCTTTTTTAAAACCCTCTTTGACGCCCTTTACCATATTTGCAATAAGTGCTCTGTATAGACCATGTAACGAACGTGCAAGACGTGTTTCCTGTCTCCTTTTTACTCTCAATATATTTTCTTCAATACTGACCTCGATTTCATCACGTAGGTTTCTCTTCAATTCACCAAGAGGCCCTTTTACCACAATTATGTCACCTTCCACCTTTATCTCTACTCCATCGGGAATTGTAATTGGCTTGTTACCTATCTTTGACATAGCAGTCTCCTTGATACTACCAGACTTCACAGATTATTTCACCACCAACTTTTAGCTCCTTTGCCTTTTTACCAGTCATCACGCCCTTTGAGGTCGTCAGTATCTGTATGCCAAAACCGCCCACGTAATCCGGAAGATCCTCATATGAAACATAGACCCTCGAACCGGGTTTAGAAACCCTCTTAATAACATGAATAACACCCCTTCTTTCCTTTTTTGGACCATAATACTTTAGCTCGATCTCAAGGATATCACAGGGTTTCTGTGTAATCCTTCTGTAGTCTTTTATAAATCCCTCATCCTTCAAAATGGATAGAATATTATCTTTTATTCTTGAATATGGGACCTGTACCTTTTTGTGCCTTGCCATCTGGCCATTTCTAATACGAGTTAAAAGATCAGCAATAGGATCTGTCATAGTCATTTTTACCTCCAACCACTTACCAACTGGCCTTTCTAACTCCAGGGATAAGGCCACGGAGTGCGTGTTCTTTAAAACAAATCCTGCACATCTTAAATTTTCTCATGTAGGCCCTTGGTCTACCACATATACTACAACGGTTATATTCCCTTACCTTAAACTTTTTTGGTTTCTTGGCCGATATGATCTTACATTTTTTTGCCATACTTATTCCTCCCTATTTTCTAAACGGCATACCGAACATATCAAGTAATGCCTTTGCTTCTTCATCGGTTTTGGCTGTTGTCACAATAGATACATTCATACCAAGGGTATGTTCAACCTTATTTTGATCAATTTCAAGAAAAATTGTTTGATCTTTTATACCAAATGTATAATTCCCGTTACCATCAAAGCCATTAGGTGAAAGACCCTTAAAATCTCTGACACGCGGCAATGCAATACTTATTAACCTGTCGAGAAATTCATACATCCTTTCTCTTCTTAATGTAACCATACAACCTACAGGCATGCCCTTTCTTATTTTAAAGTTAGATATTGACTTTTTAGCACGGGTTATCACTGCCTTCTGACCGGCAATCAGTGTCAGGTCGCGTACTCCTGCCTCAATAACCTTGTGATCCCTTGCACCTCTACCTAGACCCATATTGATAACAATCTTCTCAACTCTCGGTATCATATATATATTTTTATATTTAAACCGCTCTTTTAAAGCAGGTACTATCTCCTCATTATACTTTGTTAATAATCTGGGCACCATCTCTACCTCCTAAGCACCAATTGGTCTTCCACATTTTCTGCAGACCCTTATCTTATCATCACCTTCAACCCTATAAGAGACTCTAACTGGTTTATTGCAGCTCGTACAAACCGGCATGAGGTTAGACAGGTGAATCGATGCTGGTCTTTTCACAATACCCCCCTGAGGTTGAAGGGGATCCTGATTTGGTTTCAGATGTTTATAGACCAAATTTAGATTCTCAACTATTGCTCTGTTTTTTTTGGTTATAATCTTAATAATCTTTCCTCGCTGACCCCTATCTTTCCCACAGATAATCTCTACTAAATCACCTTTTCTTAACCTGTTCATCAGATTACCTCCGGTGCCAATGAAATTATTTTCATGAAATTCTTTTTACGCAACTCCCTGGGAACAGGGCCAAATATTCTGGTTCCAATTATCTCATTCTGTTTAGTGATGATCACAGCTGCATTTGAGTCAAATCTCACACAGGTACCATCCTCTCTTTTGAACTCTTTTCTTGTCCGTACTACAACAGCTCTTACCACAGTGCCTTTTGCAACCTTAGAGTTTGGAATGGCATCCTTAACTGTAGCAGTTATGATATCACCAACATAGGCATAGCGCCTGCGTGTTCCACCCAGGACTTTAATGCATTGTATCTTTTTTGCACCAGAATTATCAGCAACATCCAGCATTGTATGAAAGGTAATCATGGCTATTCTCCTTCACTTTCTATAACCTGAAGTAATCTCCAGCGCTTTCTCTTACTGTAGGGTCTTGATTCTATTATTTCAACTATATCACCCAATTTTGCTCTATTTTCTTCGTCATGAGCCATAAATTTTTTCTTTACACTTACATATTTATTGTAACGCTTATGTTTTTTACGGGTTAGGACCTCCACAACAATAGATTTATCCATGCGATCGCTTACAACCATACCCCTTAGTCTTTTTTTATTACCTCTTTGACCTTTCATCTTTCTTCTCCAGATCTCTCTTTTTGCAGCTCTCTTTCTCTTAATATTGTTAATATCCTTGCAATGTTTCTTTTGACCTGAGTGATTCTTGATGTATTTTCTAGCTGTCCTATTACCTTCTGAAACCTGAGATTCAGTCTCTCTTGCTCAAGAGAACGCAACTCCTCTTTCAACTCTTCATCAGTTCTCTGTCTGTATTCGTCTGTTATTCTCATAGTATATCCTCCCGACATACCACCTTGCACTTGAGAGGCAATTTATTAGCACCCAATCTTAGTGCCTCTCTTGCCAGTTCTTCATTAGTTGCCTCAATCTCAAATATTATACGACCAGGTTTTACTACTGCAACCCAGTGATCAAGTGGCCCTTTTCCTTTTCCCATTCTTACTTCAAGTGGTTTTTTGCTTATAGGTTTATCGGGGAAGATAGTTATCCATACCTTACCAGAACGCTTTAGCTTTCTTGTTATTGCTACCCTTGCGGCCTCTATCTGACGTGCTGTAATCCATCCAGGTTCAAGACACTTTAAACCGAAATCACCGGATACCAGTTTAAAACCTCTGTTTGCCTTACCTTTTGTGCGTCCCTTCTGTCTTCTTCTAAATTTTACCTTTCTTGGCTCTAACATCTTTTACTCCGTTAAATTGTATTGCCGTGCTTTTTTAACTCGTCATAATCACCGAGATATATCCAGACCTTTATACCGATCACACCATATTTTGTTTTTGCAATATGTTTTGCATAGTTTATTTTTGATTTTAACGTACTCAAAGGCAATCTTCCTTCTCTGTACCACTCCCTTCTTGCAATCTCAGCACCGGCAAGTCTTCCTGCACATGCTACCTTGATCCCCTTTGCACCAAGTTTTAGTGCTATATCCACACTCTTTTTCATTACACGACGGTATGGCACCCTCCTCTCTATCTGCATAGCTATATTTTCTGCAACAAGCTGAGCATCTATCTCTGCCTTCCTTATCTCTCTGATGTTTATTCGAACAGGTCTTTTTATTTTATCAGAGACATAATTTCTCAACTCCTCTATTTTCGATCCCTTTTCACCAATTATCACACCCGGTCTTGCTGAATAGATATTGATCTCAACCTCACCTTCATGTCCCTGTCTGTTTATCTCAATCCTGGATATGCCTGCAGAAAAATACTTCTCTTTGATGTATTTTCTTATATCTATGTCTTCCAGAAGCCAGTTGCCGTAATCTTCACCATCAACACACCAATTTGATTGCCAATTCTCATAAACTCCAAGTCTGAAGCCGTATGGATGTACCTTTCTTCCCATATAAACCCCTACTAATGCTTCTCTTGTAGTGTTAAAGTTATATGACTGGTCCTTTTTCTTATCATGGTGGCCCTTCCCATTGCTCTTGGCCTCCATCTCTTGTACATAGGACCTCTATCTACTCTGCAATTTTTAACGACAAGATCCTTTGGTTGCACCTGATGATTTTCAAGTGCACTTGCAACAGCACTGTCTAGCAGTTTTTTAATTATCCTTGCGGCCTTTTTTTTCGAGAGCTCAAGATACACCTCGGCCTTGTCAATCTTCATTCCTTTTATGGCATTTGCAACTATTCTTGCCTTGGTCGGTGAAACTCTGGCGTATCTATATTTAAAATTAAGCTCCATCTTTAGCTCCTACTGTCTTTTGGCCTTTCTGTCACCAGCATGTTGTCTAAATGTTCTGGTGGGAGCAAACTCACCAAGCTTGTAGCCCACCATACCTTCTGTTATATACACAGGGACAAAATCTTTACCATTATGTACAGCAATTGTAAGACCTATCATCTCTGGAACTATTGTAGATCTTCTGGACCATGTCTTTATAGTTGTCTTTTTCCCTTCCTTCTTTGCCTTTAGTACCTTTTTCAGAAGGTGTTCATCAACAAACGGTCCTTTTTTTAAACTCCTTGCCACGCTTTCCTCCTACAATATCTTATTTCCTCCTCTTAAGGATAAGCTTATCACTCGGTTTTTTCTTCCTTGTTTTCTTACCTTTTGTATGCCATCCCCATGGAGATACAGGATGAGGATTTCCCTGACCAGCCTTTCCCTCACCGCCACCATGTGGATGATCACAGGGATTCATCGCCGCCCCTCTTACATGGGGCCTTCTACCCATCCATCTCATTCTTCCTGCCTTACCAATCGATACATTCTGGTGATCTTGATTTGAAACCTGACCAATAGTTGCCTTACATGTATTTAGAACATATCGCATCTCACCAGATGGAAGCCTGATCAATGCATAGTTCCCTTCATTTGCCATCAACATTGCATAACAGCCTGCAGACCTGACAAGCTGACCACCTTTACCAGGTTTTAATTCTATATTGTGAATCATTGTACCTGTTGGAATCTTTGCCAGCTCAAGGGTGTTGCCAGGCAATATTTCAGCATCATAACCCGATTTAACAATGTCTCCAATCTTCATACCTTCAGGTGCTATTATGTAACGTTTTTCTCCATCTGCATAACTCAATAATGCAATAAAAGCGGTCCGGTTTGGATCGTACTCTATGGATACAACCTTTGCAGGCACATTAAGTTTATCTCTTCTGAAATCTATTAGTCTGTATTTTTTCTTATGACCCCCACCCCTAAAGCGGATTGTAATCCTTCCAAGGTTGTTTCTACCACCCTTTTTCTTGAGCCTTTTTATCAGAGATCTTGGAGGTTTTGACTTTGATAACTCTCTATAATCTACATATGTAACAAAGCGCGTACCATTTGTGATTGGTTTGAGTTTCCTTAACATCTACACACCCTCAAAGAAATCGATTGTCTGACCCTCCTTTATCTTGACAAGGGCCTTTTTCCAGTACTCTGGTTTTCTCTGGAGAATTCCTTTTTTACCTCTTTTTCTCTTTTTTCTAACATTAATGACCTTAACATCCTCTACCTCAACTCCAAAAATCGTCTGCACTGCTTTTTTGATTACAATCTTGTTTGCCTTAGGATGTACCTTAAAAACCACCACATTATTATCAGCTCTTAACAGATTTGTCTTTTCAGTAAGATATGGTTCTTGAATGACCTCTGTTAGTTTAAGCTCCATCAGTTTATCCTCTCAGTAATTTTATCTATTACACCTCTTGAGACAAATAGATTCTCATACTTCAAGATGTCGTATACATTTAAGCCCTCTGGTGGTAGAAACTTTGCTTTATATATATTTCTACTTGAAAGTGATAGATTGGTATTGTCTTTGTTATCTACAAGTAAGATTTTATCTACCTCAAACACCTTCATTAAATTTACAACCTTTTTGGTCTTTGGTGAATCAAATTTAAAATCATCTATCACATAGAAACTTTTCTCCTGTAATCTGCTTGCTACAGCCTGTCTTAGAGCAAGCCTGCGAACCTTCTTTGGAAGATCAATTGAAAAATCACGTGGTTTTGGACCAAAGATAATTCCACCACCACGCCAGAGAGGACTTCTGATAGACCCTGCACGAGCACGTCCCGTACCCTTTTGCTTAAAGGGTTTTTTACCTCCCCCGCGCACCTCTCCTCTTGTCTTAGTGCTTAATGTACCTCTTCTTCTTTTAGCCATTTGGTATTTTATAGCTAGATATATTACATGTTCATTTATAGGACAATTAAATATTTCATCCTGAAGCTCTATGCTATCAACTTCTTTTCCTTCTAGGTTGTACACTTTTACAGTTGGCATTTTATTTCACCTCAATTGATATTCCTGCAGAAAGTTCAAGGCCCTTCAACATCTCAATCGTATTTTCATTCGGTTGAATGATATCGATAAGGCGTTTGTGTATCCTGATTTCGAACTGTTCTCTCGATTTTTTATCAATATGTGGAGATCTAAGCACTGTATAGCGGCTTATCTTAGTTGGAAGAGGTATTGGCCCAATAACCTTTGCAGCTGTCTTTTCGCAGGCCTTTACTATCTCTTTAGCAGCCTTATCCAATATCTTTTGATCGTAGGCCTTTAGTTTTATTCTCATTCTACTGTAATCTATTGTCATTTGTACACCACTACTCTAAGATTTCAGTAACGACGCCAGCACCAATAGTCCTGCCACCTTCC
>CAYSBA010000045.1:0-7830 GCA_964429075.1 uncultured bacterium | reverse complement strand
GCAACTTTTGCAACCTTGAGTGCTAGAAGGCCACACTTGATTCTCACTGGGCCAAGCTCAATTCCAAGCAAATCAAGCATATCCTCTTTTGTCATGGCAAGGACCTCTTTAATATCCTTCCCGATTATATTTTCACAAAGTATATCTGCTGCAGCCTGAGAAATTGAACACCCATGTCCATCAAAACGGCAATCTATTATCTTTTTGTCTTTTTCATCTATCTTCAGACTCAGTGTAAGCTCATCACCACAGAGTGGATTTTCGTCGTTCGCAGATATATCTGCATCTTCGAGCCTACCCCTATGGTAAGGATTTCTATAGTGTTCAAGGATAATATCTTTATAAAGATCGTCCACCTTATACCCTGAATATTTTTTTTACCTTTTCAAGGGCATCCAGAAATCGATCTATATCTTCTTTTGTATTGTACATACCAACACTTACTCTACAGGATGCCTTTATTCCAAGATGATTGTGAAGTGGTTGAGCGCAGTGATGACCAGCCCTTATACATATATTTTCAGAGCCAAGAACTCCTGCAACATCATGAGGATGCACTCCTTCGAGATTGAAGGCAACAAGACTCATCCTATTATCAAGCCCTGGACCATATATATTTATCCCATCAAAATCTTTTAATGCATTATAGACATATGCCACAAGCTCATCCTCATATTTCTTTATCCTTTCAATACCGACACCTTTGATATAGGAAATCGTCTGACCAAGACCAACTGCCTCAGCGATAGATGGGGTCCCTGCCTCAAATCTATAGGGCACATCACTGAAGGTAGTATGATCTACCTTAACCACCCTTATCATTTCACCACCGAAGAGAAAAGGCCTCATATTTGATAGCATTTCATAACGGCCATATAGTACTCCAACACCCGTTGGTCCATACATCTTGTGTCCTGAAAAAGCAAAAAAATCCATGCCGATATCAGAGACATCAACCTTCATATGGCCTGCTGCCTGTGCACCATCTACAACAGTTACTGTATTATACCTCTTTGCAATTTCGCATAGTTTCTTTACAGGGAAGAGGGTGCCAAGCACATTTGAGATCATCGGAAATGCAAATAATTTTATACCTTTTTCTAACTCCTTTTGCACAAAATCAATATCAATCAAGCCTTTTTCATCAACAGGGGCCACAACAAACTCTGCACCATACTTCTTTGCCATCTGTTGCCATGGTACAAAGTTTGAGTGGTGATCAGCTACAGTCACCATTATACGATCACCCTCTTTGAGGTTGTCCTCACAAAATGAGTAGGCAATAAGATTGATTGCTTCAGTTGTATTTCTTACAAAGACAATCTCCTTTTGTGAGGATGCACCTATATATTCAGCAACTGTCTCCCTTGCTCTTTCATACTGCATGGTTGCTGTCTCTGATAGGGGGTAAATACCTCTATGTACATTTGCATAGTCTCTTAAACAGAATCCACATGTATATGTGATCACTATGCTGGGTTTTTGAGTTGTGGCAGCATTGTCAAGATATACAAGATTATTATCATTGAATATTGGAAAATCGGCTCTCCACACAGGTTAGCCCTCCAGAGCAGCTTTCAATTCCTTAGAAAGAGCAGAATTCCTTAACACACTCTCTGCCACACCCTCTGCCACGAGTGACTCAGCAACCTCTTTCCCAATACCTCTCGATCTAAGATAAAACATCACATCGTCCTCGATTTCACTGACAACGGCACCGTGACCCGCTTTCACATCATCTGTGTCAATCACCAATTTTGGAATACTATCAGCCCTGCCATCTTTAGTCAACAGAAGTTGACGTGTCTTCAATGAACTCTCCGAACCTTTTGCATTTTTCTCTATTGTAATCTGTGCATGATGAAGACTGTAACTATAATCTTTAAGTACTGATGCAAGATTTACCTGCGTATTTGTATTGGCTGCAACCTGCTTTGCCTGAAAGAGAACAAGATGCCTATCCCTGTTTTGAGGTGAATTAAAGTGACCAACCTGTAATCTTGCTCCCTCACCTTTTAAAAGAAATGCGTATTCAAGCCTTGCTGATCCTCCAGCTAAAAGGAGGCCTCTTAGGTCCAACATACTATCTCTGTGCATTATAACATAAAACACTGAATAAAGACTGCTTTCTGTTTTTATATATCGATCGAGTGTAACTTTTGCACCCTCTTTTAACTCAAGAAAAAATACTGTCTTTCCCCCTTTATTACCACTTTTAATACTCTCTTTTACAGAAATATCTTTTCCTTCTGGCACAACAAGATTGAATACCTTACAACCACTACCTTCAATATCGATATCACACATCTTTTGCCGAGGCATGAGAGTCGGAATGTTAGATGAGACAAGTTTCTGTATAGCATCGGAAGAGCCAAACCAATCTGCTATTTCAAAATAGTGATGGAACAAAGAAGATTCAAGATCCTCTACTTTTTCAATACCTTTGGTTAATAAGACAATTGAATCACCATCTATTTCATATTCACCCCTTTTTGATCTCCGCCACCATTCCCTATGTAGTTCTTTTTTAAAAAGTATGGTCTTATCATTCATCCTACTGAACCCTCCATCTGAAGCTGTATCAATCTATTCATCTCTACCGCATATTCCATTGGTAATTCTCTAACTATTTCATCCACAAAACCTGCAACTATCATAGAACGTGCCTCATCTTCAGAAATTCCCCGTGATTTAAGATAAAAGAGTTGCTGTTCTGAAATCTTTGAAACCGTTGCCTCATGTTCAACCTTTGCAGTCCGATTCTCTACCTCAATATAGGGGTATGTATCTGAGGCGCTTATGTTATCAAGTATTAAAGCATCGCATTTAACATTAGATCTTATACCTTTTGCACTACGTGTTACTTTAACAAGACCCCTGTAGGATGTCCTGCCTCCACCAAAGCTTACAGATTTTGATGTGATGTTTGAATGGGTATTTGAGGCAGCATGGATCACCTTTGCACCTGTATCTTGATGCTGGCTTTTACCTGCCATTGCAAGAGATAGTATATCGGCCCTTGAATTTTCTCCGATCAGATATACTGCAGGATACTTCATACTCTTCATACTGCCTATATTTCCATCAACCCATATAACTTCAGCATCCTGATGAGCAATAGCCCTCTTTGTGACGAGGTTATAGACACTTCCGGACCAGTTCTGCACAGTGGTATACTGGACCCTTGCTCCCCTTTTTGCAATTATCTCTACAACAGCAGCATGGAGAGATGCCTTTGTGTAGATAGGGGCTGTACATCCTTCAACATAATGTATTTTGGCACCCTCATCAGCAATGATAAGGGTCCTTTCAAACTGTCCCATCGCCTCTGCGTTTATTCTAAAATAGGCCTGTAGTGGTATCGGTATCTCCACACCCTTGGGTACATATATAAAGGTACCTCCACTCCATACAGCTGAGTTCAGAGCAGCAAACTTATTATCTTCAGGAGGAACAACAGTCCCAAAATACTCTTTAAAAATCTCTGGATGTTCCTTTAACGCACTATCTGTATCAAGAAATATAACCCCTCTTTTCTCCCACTCCTCCTTTAATCTATGATAAACAACCTCTGATTCATACTGTGCACCTGCACCTGCAAGAAACTTTCTCTCAGCCTCGGGTATACCAAGCTTGTCAAAGGTCTCTTTTATCTCTTCAGGTACCATATCCCATGTATCAGTTGTTTCATCAGTAGGCTTTATGTAGTAGTGTATCGACTGAAAATCGATATTAGTAAGATCACATCCCCAAAGGGGCAATGGTTTTTTTAAAAATATCTCAAGTGATCTCAGTCTAAACTCCAGCATCCAATCGGGTTCACCTTTCATCCGTGAGATTGACTCAACAACCTCTCTGTCAATACCTGGTTTTGTCTTGAAACGGTATTTCTCAGGGGTCTTAAATCCATATTTATATTCGTGTTCTAAAAAGGTTTTATCTCTATCTTTCTTAACCATGATTTTCTACCTTACCATAAAAGGGTTCAAAACCTCTATCCTCAATTGTCTCTATAAGAGAACCATCACCCTGCGTTACGATCCTGCCGTCAATTAGTATATGCACCATATCTGGCCTAACATACTCAAGGATCCTTGGATAGTGTGTTATAATAAGAACCCCCCTCTTCCCATTGAGTAGTTCTTCTATAACCTGTCCCACAGAACGTAATGCATCCACATCAAGCCCTGAATCAATCTCATCAAGTATGGCAAGCCTTGGTTTCAATACACCGAGCTGGATTATCTCTGCCTTTTTCTTCTCCCCACCAGAAAAGCCCTCATTAAGTGATCGAGACAGAAATGTCTTATCAAGAGAAACCTTTTTTGATATATCTTCTATCCTCGCCACAGTATCTTTTAAACTCTTATATCCTAATCTATCCTCTCTTGCTCCAATGGCCCTGTTTAAAAGGCTTGTCAGCTTTATACCAGGAAGTTCCACAGGATACTGAAAACCCAGAAATATCCCAAGCCTTGCCCTATCTTCGGTAGGCATATTTGTTATGTCATTGCCCATAAAGTAGATCTTTCCTTTAGAAATATGATAACTATCGTTTCCCATTATTGCATTAACAAGGGTACTTTTGCCAGATCCATTTGGCCCCATCACTGCATGTACCTCCCCCTCCTTTATTGTTAGACTGAGCCCTTTCAATATGGCCTTTTCTTCAGTGGTTACATAAAGATCATCAATCCTTAAAAGTTCATCCATAGCCAGCTCCCATATCTTTAATTGATGTTTCTTTGAGAGTACTGAGGATATCACTTCGCAGCCTTTCCCAGAAACGCATCATCCTACAGAGACTCTCGTCCGGACATAGTTGACCATCTCTACAATACCCTTCCATTACACGACCCTCAAACAACCTTACAACATCAAAAACACTTATTGTTGAAGGATCTTTCTCAAGCTTTACTCCCCCACCTGCACCCTTGGTTGTCCTAACTATACCACCTTTTGCAAGGGTATGAACTATATTGGCAAGGAAACGCTTTGGAATCTTCAGCTCCTTTGCTGCTTCACTGATACTCCATCTCAACCCGTCCCTTGCTGAAAGATTTACAAGGAAACAGAGTGCATAGTCTGTTGCTTTTGTAAAGTTTAACATAACAAGATTCTAATTATCACCAATGCTATGATAATTATGATATTTTGATTTGTCAACAGACTAATTATTTAGAATCTCTAAAGCCTTTTCGAGTGTAGATGGATCTGAGATAGATATACACTCAATCTCTGGAACAGTCTTTTTCGCAAGTCCAGATAATACCTTGCCCTCACCGATCTCAATCAGAAGTTCTACATCTTGTTTTCTAAAAGAATTGAGTGTCTGTGTCCATTTAACAGGGGAACACACCTGATCTTTCAAAAGTTTTTTTTCTACATCGCCTTTATCTACAGGTTCTGCAGTAACATTAGATATAACAGGAGGCTTAAGATCGTTAAATTTAAGTTGATCCAGGAATTCAGAAAGACGATCCTGTGCAGGCTTCATCAACGGACAATGAAATGGAGCACTAACTTTTAGAGGAATTACTCTAAATCTCTCTTTTTTAAGTACTTCCATAGCCTCAATAACCGCACCCTTTTCACCAGAAATCACAATCTGATTGTGAGAATTGTAATTTGCAGGGGTCACAATACCATCGATATCTGAAAGGATCTCTTCTACCTTTGATAGGTCCTTACCAATCACAGCAGCCATTGCACCTTTATCGGGTGCGACCGCATCCTGCATATATTTACCCCTTTTGTGAACCGCAATTAAGGCATCCTCAAATGAAAGCCCTCCCGATGCCACAACCGCACTGTATTCACCGAGACTATGTCCTGCAGTAAAAAGAGGTTTAAGCTCAATCCTTTCCTGTAGAACCCTGAGTATTGCAATGGATGTGGTGAGTATTGCAGGCTGTGCATTCTGTGTAAGGGTAAGAACATCCATAGGACCTTCAAAGCAGATTTTGCTCAGATTGAAACCAAGAACCCTGTCTGCAAGATCAAATGTCTCCTTTGCCAAATCATAAGTATCATAAAATGTCTTACCCATTCCTACCTTCTGAGAACCCTGACCAGGGAACATCAAGACATATCTTTTCATTTTTTCAGCCCTCTTTATACCATTTTATCGTAGCAGCCCCCCATGTAATACCCCCTCCAAGTGCAGACATAAGGATTGTTTGACCACTCTTTATCAGTCCCTTTTCTAACATTTCATCGAGGGCAATCGGAATGGATGCAGAAGAGGTATTCCCATATTCATGGATGTTTATGTAGAATTTTGAAATGTCCATCTTCAAAGTTGCTGCCACATGTTTTAGAATACGTAGATTCGCCTGATGTGCTACTACATGGTCTACCATGTCAGAATCAAGTCCCTTTCTTTCCATAATCTCTCTTAAGCTGCCTGCTATATTTTTTACTGCAACCTTGTATATTTCTCTCCCATTCATATGCACTGTGTGCATCTTTTTTCTAACGGTCTGTTCTGAAGCAGGATAACGGGACCCGCCAGCTGGTATGGACAGTGAATCTGCATAATTACCATCTGCATATATACAAAAATCAAAAAACCTTTCTTTTTCCTCTGCAAGATCGAGTACCACAGCACCTGCTCCATCACCAAACAAAACACAGGTGGTCCTGTCTTCAAAATTAAGGAATGGAGAGAGTATCTCCACACCAATCAAAAGTATTCTTTTAAACTGTCCTGACAAAAGATATCCCCATGCAATTGAAAGGCCATAGATGAAACCTGCACATGCAGCAGATATATCAAAGGCTGCACAACCCTTTAGCCCGAGTTCTCTCTGCACGAAACAGGCTGTGGATGGTAATCGCATATCCCCTGTAACAGTACTGACAATTATACAATCAATATCAGACGGTGATAACCCTGAAGAATCTATCGCCTTCTTTGCAGCAATGGTTGCATAGGTAGATGCAGCCTCACCTTCCCCTATGAAATGTCTTTTTTTTATACCTGTCCTTTCTGTTATCCATTCATCTGAGGTGTCCACGATTTTTTCAAAATAGTGATTGTCTACCACCTTCTCAGGGACACCTCTGCCGGTCCCAAGGATTCTAAGATCTGCCATTTTTTGTTATTCCTCTTCTACATCCATAACCTTTCTACCCCTGTAGGTACCACATTTTGGGCAGGCATTGTGTGGCAGTACAGGAGTACCACAGTTTGGACACTTTGTTGCATTTATAGTCTCGGTAGATTTCCTCATCCACTGAGACCTTCTTTTATCTCTCCTTGCTCTGGATGTCCTCTTTTTTGGTACAGCCATCTCGATCCTCCATTATTAAGCTGGATTTGCCAATCCTTTTTGATCTTTCTTTTGTCCTGTTAAACACTCACAAGTTGAATAATTTAAATTGATACCACAAAATTGACAAAGACCTTTGCAATCTTCATCACATAGAGGGTAATCGGGTAAAGACATGTAGAGCTCTCCTGCTATTAAGACAAATATATCGATATTTTCACCCTCAAGAGGATAGGTTTCAAGGTCCTCTCTTGTAAGCTCAACCTCGTATTTACCCTCTGTCACGACCCTTTTTACAAGAACATTAAAAGGTTTCTCGATCTCTATTTCAAATTCATCAAGACACCTTATACAAATAAGGCTACAGACAAATTTGAATACCCCCTTTACCCTGTATCCACCTTCTGGAGATTCTTTTATGAAGGCCTGCACAAAAATGGGCTCTATAAAACTTACACCTTCACAGAGATCCTCGTATTCCTTAGAGAAATCATCTATGGCAATAGTCCCTTTTATTTCAAGACCATCTTTGGGTATCTCATGAATGTTATAAAGA
>CAYSBA010000044.1:0-8157 GCA_964429075.1 uncultured bacterium | reverse complement strand
CTATTTCATCAATTACTATCTTCGAAGAATCATGTTCTTCAAATATCTCTTCTGCCCTCTCTGATAACCAGCATGCAACAAAAAAGAGAGATAAGAGCGATATAAACCAGACCCAGTAAGAAAATCGAGAAAATACCCAGCCAAGAGGTATAGCAACTATGGTTCCGACTGTACCAGATGCAACTGGAGAGTATCCAGCACCAAAACCACTAACGGTAACAATAATTAGTTTTGTGCCATAGGTCTTTTCATTCGCCAATCAGATATCCCTTTTTAATAAGATGTGACACCTGTTTGTAGAGCTCAATTTCGTCTACATTCTTTGTTGTCAGAATAGTCTGGACATTGCCTTTGTTTATTACCTCCTGAAATAGATCTAATTCATCTTTTGAAAGATCTGACAGTTTTGGCTCAAGTGGATGTGGCATCTTAAGGTTGTTCTTTAATTCTGGAAAAGACTCAAATAGATTGTTAAGTTCATCCTTTCTTTTTGTAGCATTAAGGATGGCCTCTTCTATTGAAAGATTGAATATATCTTCGGGTTTTTCGTCTGCTGAAAAACTTAGAAGCTCAAACTCACCACCCTGGACATCCAACAGTGTATATAAATCGTGTTCAGAGGATGCCTGGCTTCCTTCGATATAACAGGATTTGAGGATACCTTTTTGAAGGACAATACAGCCGGTTATATCGCCAGATTTTATTATAAGTTTACCACTTTTTTTCATTGTCCCTATCATCTGCAGGACATCACCAATTTCAAGTTCGTCCAATGTCCCGCTCATAATCTTTTTGCCACTGTCGATCTTGTAGGGGATCTTCTTGCCACTTTTTACCATCTTCAATTTTGGTTCTGGTTTGGAGGGCTTTTGATGATCTTTTTCCTCTTTTATATCCTTTTGTTTCTTTACCTCTTTCTCGTCGGTCTTTTTTGATTCTTGTGAGTCTTCAATTAGTTCTTCCTCTTCAATTAGATCCTCCACATCTTCTATTAGCTCTTCTTCTTCCTCCTCTTCTTCCTCATGTACATCAAGTTCTTCTTCTACATCCATACTCTTTGCATCGGATTGTGCTACCTTTTTTTCATCAATCTCTTCATCCTCCAATATCATATCGTCATCTATTTCATCTATAATCTCTTCCTCTTCCAGTATCTGTTCGTCTTCAATCAGGGCTTCTTCTTCATTGTTGTCCACTATTTCAAGATCATCATCAATATCAACCTCCTTTTCATCGGGTATAAGCTCAACAAGTTTTAATATTGATGTACCAAATATAATTCGGTCACCCACTTTTAGATTTGTCTTTTTTATCTTATTGCCATTAACAAAGGTTCCATTCGTACTGCCGAGATCCTCAAGAACGATGTTATCGCCATTTACTGTGATCTTGGCGTGTTTACGTGAGACCATATCCTCTACAATTACAATATCTATATCGTTACTGCGACCAACAATGATTTCTTTGCCATCTTCTAATGGGAATTCACCACCTTCATATTTTCCGGAGATAAATCTCAATGCATAACGTGCCTTTTTTGCCATCTTGTGACTCCTTTTTTAATATCAACTCAATAATATAACAAAGATATTGCTTTGTTTCAAAAATTTAGCCACAATCACCATTCACCTTAAATAGGCTTTCTACATCAAGTCCCATAGATTTTACAGTTCGTTTGATCTCCTTTAGCTTTTCTTTTCCATCTGCATCCTCAGAGAGCAAAAGTTTTGTATCACAGGAAATCTTTTTGGCAATTCTGGTCTTATATTCTGGATACCTCTTTAAAAGATGGATATACCTGAAAAGTGCACCTGCATAGCCTTTTCTCTTCTCATAGAATTGTGCACTGTAGATCTCCTTTTTTATCAAAAGAGCTACCATCTTCTCTATTCCCTCTTTTGCATCCTTTGACCATCTACCATGTGGAAACTCATTCAGGTATCTTTTGAAGATATTAATTGCCTTTTTTGGTGATTGAAGTGATCTTTCATATGGAGGTGGTGCAAAAATCCAGAGATTGGATGGTGCATCTTTTTGATAGGATTTACCGATCCTATAGAGTGCATATTCATACTCTTTGCTATCTGGATATAGTTCAACATATGTACTGTATGAAGATGCAGCTTCCTGATAATTACCCTGTTTAAAGTACGAATCTGCTATCCTCAAGAGAGATAGCCTTGCATAACGACTGAAGGGATAACGGTTCCTAATATCCTCAAATCTTTTAATCGCCTCTGTATAATTTCCGGAATTAAAGTAGTCAATGGCATCTTCGTAGTCTTTTATAGCTGCACCAGATTTTGTGCCAAATAAAAAGATAGATATAAAGATTATAACTATTCTTTTATTTAACAGGGCCTTCATTCTTAATTAGTGCATTTTTTAGTAGTTCTAAATCATTGTCATTGAGTGGTTTAAGTGGTAATCTGAATTCTCTTTCAATATAACCATAAATAGATAGGGCTTCTTTTATTGGTATAGGATTTGTTGAAATTGAGAGAGCAAAAAGTACAGGCAGGGTCTGGAGGAAGAGATTGCGAGCTCTATTGAGGTCGCTGGAATTTATTGCATCAAAGATCATTAGAAATCTATCTGGATTAAGATTGGTATAGACTGAAATTATGCCATCGCCACCAAGGGAGAGAAAGGGCAAAAAGGTGTTATCATCTCCAGAAAGGATAATAAAATCTGATGAAGATGTTTCTTTTTTAATTCTTGCTATCTTTTTCATATCAGAAGATGCCTCTTTTATTCCTTTGATGTTGGGATGTTGTGATAATATAGAGATTGATTCTAAGGATAGATCTACTCCTGTACGTGTGGGTACATTATATAGAATAACAGGGATTCTGACCCTGTCGGCAACATAGACATAGTGGTCTACAAGTGCAGATTGTGGTGGTCTGTTGTAGTAGGGAGTTACTACAAGAAGGGCATCTGCACCTTCATCTTCAGCAATCCTACACAACTGGAGGGTTTTTTCTGTAGAGTTTGTGCCTGTTCCTGCGATAAATAGAGTATTTTCTGGGATCAGTATTCGAGCCTTTTTGAAAAGTGCCCTTTTCTCGTCGATAGAGAGTGCAGGCGATTCGCCTGTGGTACCACAAACCACGATCCCATGGATGCCTGCTTCAATCTGTCTTGATATAAGCCTTTCAAAGGCAGAAAAATCTATAAGACCATTTTTGAATGGGGTTACTATGGCTGTGTGAACTCCTCTCATCTCGAATATGGAGTTATCATCATATTGATGAAATGTAAAGTATCAACGGGTGAAACCTTTTTTGTTTTTTGTTGTTTATAAGGGTGAGAACGTAAGATGGAGGAGAAGATGAAACTTCTGAAGTCTCTTTTGGCTGTTATTGTTATGCTAAGTATGATCAGCTGTTTATCAAATGATACCGTAGATCAGGATGAAGAGACAGTTGCTGATTCGCTTGAGATGGATTTTGGTGGGTTTAATTTTAATGATGAACTTCCCTATTTTGATGATCCAGATATTCAGAGTCTTGTTGAGGATGAATTTGTTGTAACTGGCGATGAGATCGGCCTAGACTTAAATTCCACTCAGTTAAAAGTAGAATCGGATGAGTCTGTGTATGGTATAGTCATCTTTTGGGGTATGTTGACAGGTCCTGTTGCAGGTGCTCCATTTCTTATCTGGGATGGAGGTATGAAGCTCTCAAACGGCCTTTTTGTCTATAGGAGACCTGTTTTATTCGAAAAATGGCAGGATAGATTGCTGGATAATGCTGGTTCAGACTTTTTGAAGTGGAGATCAAGGACCCTACCGCACTTTGATGGTATTGCAGCTCTTACTGTTGCAAAAGATGATTGTGAGCTTAGATTTGAAACAGAATCGTATACCGGCATGGTAAAACTAAAAGATATTGACAGAAAGACATTGGTAGATCTTCTTGGTGGACCTGGTGGGCCAGCAGTTGCAGTAAGGGCTGTAAGGATAACAGAGGATTCAAAAAGTGGTTTTATAGTTGGTCACTGGAAGCGTTTTAGAAACCGTGAACTGGGTAGATTCAAAGGGCTATGGGTTGATGCCGCCGGAAGGATCGTAGGAGCGATGAAAGGGATTTTTGGACAGAGAAGGGATGGTAAAAAGCTCTTTTTTGGCAAATGGATCTCTGTAGGTGGAATTTTCAGGGGTATTTTGATGGGTGGTTATGAAAACGGACAATTTAAAGGTAAATGGATCAACAGATTAAGAAACAAAGAGGGGACACTGGATGGTGCATACTTAAACGGTTATAGAGGATTTTATCTTGGTGCCTTTCACACCCTATCAGATCCTTCCAGTAATACAGTCAATAGTGAGGATAGCAGAAACAATATCGGAGACTGATAAGAATAAAAAAATTTTAAAAAATAAGATCAGGGCCCTCTGGGCCCTTTTTTAATCATTTAGCATAGCTTTTATTTCAGCAAACTCATCTACAGAGTCAAGAAATACATCCACAATATCTGGATCGAAGTGCTGACACTTTCCAGATTTTATAATATCCACAGATTTTTCTATGCTGAATGCAGGTTTATAACACCTCTTTGAGGTAAGTGCGTCAAAAACATCGGCAACTGCAACTATTCTACCTTCAAGGGGTATTTCATCGCCACGGAGACCATATGGATAGCCCGAGCCATCAAACTTCTCGTGGTGAGATATAGCAATCCTTTCTGAAACCTTCAGTATGTCTGCCTCAGAGCCAGACAGAATTCTGGCACCTATTATAGTATGCGTCTTTATCTCATCAAACTCCTCATTGGTTAGTTTCCCTGGCTTTTTAAGAACCGAATCCCTGATTCCTATCTTGCCTACGTCATGCATAGGACTACCATATTTAATGCTATAGATCTGTTTTTCAGACAGTCCAAGTTTTTTTGCAAGGATTTCAGAAAACCTACTTATCCTTTTGATATGATTCCCAGTGTCGTCATCCCTATATTCAGCTGCAATAGATAATCTCATTATTGTTTCTATGTAGGACTGGCGTAGTTTCTCTGTTAGCATAATCTTCTTAATTGCAACTGCAGCCTGCGAAGCGAGGGATCTCATTATGTTTATGGTATCTTGATTATAAGCAATAATTCTACCATCTTTATCTTTTGCATTTATGAGTTCAAGAACTCCAAATACTTCGCCATCTGAATCTTTCATGGGCAAGGAAAGAAGAGATTTTGTTCTGTAATTATTTTTAATATCATATTCTTTGTTAAATCGATATGGCATTTCGGGTGATATATTGTACGCATCTTCAAGATTTACTATCTGGCCACTTCTACATGTGTATGCTGCAATTCCATCACCGTTTATATCTATTGGTTTGTCAAAAAATAAACTACTTCCGTTTATTGTTAGTTTTCTGTTTTTTGCCACCTTGAAGATAAGTCGATCGTCCTCTTTGAGATAGATACTCCCCCCCTCTGAATTGCTTATCCTTATCGCTTCATCGAGGATCTTCTCAGATAAGCTGTTTATCTCTTTCTCTTCACTGAGGGCAATACCTATACGGTTTAGCTCTTTCAAAAGATAGACAAGGTCCATAGAAACTCTCCTCAAAAGTCCCAGTCTGTAAATGAGCGCTTTCTATATTCATAGAGTTCATTTTTTCTGCCAAGACTCTTCATAATCTGAACAAAGGTTTTGTCCATCATCTGTAGTCTTTTTGATACGATTATAGCTAAGTTGTAGGCCAATCTCAAAGCACCCTGGTGTTTTTCAGCAATCAATCTCTTGAAATTGACCTTGCTTATAGATAGTAGTGTTGAATCCTCGGTTGCCCGTATGGTTGCGGTCCTGTTTTCAGAGGTCAAAACTGCAAGTTCTCCAATAACCGAACCCTCGCCAAGGGTGGTTATTCTTGCAAGCTCGCCATTGCTATCAACTAAAACCTCAACCTGACCTTTTAACAGGATGTACATATCATCGCCTCTGTCTCCCTGATGAAATAGAAAATCCCTGGCATTTATCTCTTTTGTTGAGCATCTATATAAAATATCATTGATCTCATTGTCATTTAACCCAGAAAAAATAGATAGATTTTTTACATCTTCAATCTTAACCATTTGATCCTCCAAATTTTATTTAAATACCAAGAGTGACCTGCGATTTTGCTACCCTGCCAAGGGCGATAATGAACGCAGATTTTCTCAAATTGCATTTTTTATTTTTAGACACCTCGATTACCTTGTCAAAGGCCTCTTTAAGTATTGACTCCATCCTTGTCTGAACCTCTTCCAGAGTCCATCTGAAACGCTGTATATTCTGAACCCATTCAAAGTATGAAACGGTAACACCTCCAGCATTGGCAAGTATGTCTGGTACAACCTTTATACCTCTTTTTTCAAATATTTCGTCCGCCTCTGGAGAGGTAGGTCCGTTTGCACCTTCCACAATATAGCGCGCCTTTACCTCTTTAGCAAGATCTTTATCAAATACATCACCCAGTGCAGCAGGGATTAAGACAGTGCAATCTGTTGTGAGTAGTTGTTGGTTATCAATATTCTCACCGCCCTGAAAACCATCGATCACCCTGTTTTCTTTTACATATTCTAAAAGGGCAGGGATGTCGATTCCTTCAGGATTGTAAAGCCCACCAGATATGTCAGATACAGCAACAACCTTTCCCCCTGAGTTATGGATAAACTTTGCAGCATTTGAACCAACATTTCCAAATCCCTGTATCGCAAAGGTTGCATCTTTTACAGATATATTATCAAGATTGAGGATCCATTTTGAACACAAAAAAACCCCTCTTCCAGTGGCCTCTTCTCTCCCGAGACTTCCGTGCAGATAAACAGGTTTGCCTGTAACAACAGCAGGAGAGAAACCATAATGTTTAGAATACTGATGCATGATCCATGCCATAATCTGTGCGTTTGTGTTAACGTCGGGTGCAGGGATATCCAGATTGGGTCCAATTACCTCTTTGAGATTATCTACAAAGGCCTTTGTGAGTCTTTCGACCTCGCCCTCGCTCAATGTCTGAGGATCACACATAATTCCACCTTTTGCACCACCAAATGGTATATTGACAAGGGAGGTTTTCCAGGTCATCAGTGAGGCAAGAGACATCACTTCCTCTTCATTTACACTCGGGTGATATCTGAGCCCACCCTTCATTGGTCCACGCGCATTATTGTGCTGGACACGATAACCAAAAAAGGTTAATATTCTTCCATCGTCACTCTCTATCAAGATCTCACTCTTTATTATTCGATACGGCGTAATTAACAGCTTTTTTAAACTTTCTGAAAGGCCAAGTTCTGAAGCTGCCATCTTGAGATAATAGTTGGTTGCAGAAAGACCCATTGTTTTCCTCCTTTCTGAGCTGTTTTTAATTTAAAATAGTTTAACATATCAATTTTAATATAGCAAGGCTTGACCATTATCTTTTTTTATTGTTATAGTGCAATTATGTTTTTCAAGAGAATAGGCTGCATAATTTTTATTGTTCTATTTTTTTATAAAGTATCCATAGCTGGAGAGATCAAGGATCTTGCAGAACGTTTTGGTATAGATGTTGAGGGTGGAGTTGAGAGGATTGAGGGAGTGGTAAAAGATGTCCTTAAGGATGAGATATCACCATGCGGCAATCCTATGACCCTTTTTGGCGAGTTATCATCCTCACCATGCAGGGACGCGATCGCCCTTTTCGAATACATCCTCTCTGCAGCATCGCTAAGACCAGATTCCCTTTACATAAAAGAGCAGCTGATGCGTATAAAAAGGGATGTGAGATCAAAACCCATAAGTTTTAATCTTAAGGATTCCCCAAAACTTGGCAACAAAGATGCACCTGTTGTGATTGTTGAATTTGCAGATTTTCAGTGTCCATACTGTAGACTTGCTGCAAAACTTATAAAAAAGATCTACAATGCCAACCGTAATAAGGTTGTGATCTACTTTAAAAATTTTCCTTTAACTATTCATAAGTACTCAAAAAAAGCTGCAATTTCTGCAGTTGCCGCACTCAAACAGGGAAAGTTTTGGCAGATGTACAAAGCCCTGTTTGAAAATCAGGAGGTCCTCGATGACAGTATGATAAACAGTATAGCAAAATCGATAGATCTTGATTTGAAGAAATTTAAGAGAGATTTAAAATCTGAAAAGATAAAACAACTTGTTGAGAGGGATATAAAAGC
>CAYSBA010000043.1:0-8193 GCA_964429075.1 uncultured bacterium | reverse complement strand
GGATACGGAGGATCATTAATAGGTGAAAAATCACCCTATCCAGTTTTCAGTATCTACTACCTCTTTGTTAAATAAACAGAGGGCCTTATCTGTAGTCTATCTTCAACAAACGTTCACCGATGAGAAGCAGATCACCCTTTTTCAGCTGTTGCCTGCTCTTTATTCTGATATAGGTTCCATTACTGCTGTCAAGATCCTTCAGAATCACTCTATCACCAACTCGTGTTATCTGGGCATGGGTACCAGAGACATAGTTATCGTTAACAAAGTTTATATCACAGCCTTCACGACCGATAGTAACATTCTCCTTTGCCAAGAGAAAGATAGAGCCAATCTTGCCACCTTCAAGTATCTGAATAAGTCTGCCCCAGTAACCTGCATCAATGCTTCCGTAAAAAAGGGTATCATCTCCTTCTGGTAGATTAAAATTGATAACTGGAGTATTCTTTAAATTATCAAAACGTAAAAGCTCTCTACCTATCCTTATCTGATCACCAGGCTGTATCTCCTGCTCTTTTATCCTTATAAATACTCCATTCAGGCTATTTGCATCTTCAACAGAAAGCACATTGTTTTCATTATGAAAGATCGCGTGTTTCGGGGAAACATAGTTGTCTTCCATAAAAAGAATTGTGCCATCGAGTCTTCCTGCCACATTTTCAGGGGCTCCGAGATTGTATTTCATCCCTTCAGTACCATCAGGATGTATGGTTATTAGAAATGGTTTTGGTTCTGCCACCTCTTCTGGTTTGATTGCATGCATAAACATAGTCTTTCCACCACCAGGAGGCTGTATTGGTTCATCGGTCAATTTTGTCCCGCAGCTACCACAAAATTTAAAGCCAGCTGGCACCTCAGCACCACAATTAGGACATTTCTGTGGAGCAGGCTGTTCGTCCACCACATCTGTGAGTGTGACAGGCCTGTCATTTACCTGTTTGAGGGGACTCCCACAATCTATGCAAAACTCAAAGCTGTCCTCATTCTCCCTTCCACAATTCATGCACTTTATCATTCTCTTTCTCCCCGAAAAGTTATAATCTCTTGATATAAAAGAGATGGAATAATGTCAATATCTCTATGGGTCTTTTATTTGTTCTGATTCTGACAGACCGGGTCACTTCCAGATACCACCTCATTACACGATGGATCATCCTGATAGCTTCCCTTTCCTTTCATATCGTCACACGTATATTCCTTATCAAAATGATCGAGGCATTTCTGGGCATTGTCTGAATTAAAGTCACAGGTACCATCTTTGATAGCTTTGTATTGATCAGAGTCCTTCGCATTTTGTTCCATTTTACTTACACACTCATCATAATTGGAGTATCCAACATACTGTGCCATATCTGATTTTTCCTGATCAGTAAAACACTCATCGTACTTCTTACAGAAGGACTCAGAAGACTTCTGTATGTAGTCATCTAAGTTCATACTTCCACACGAAGCAAAAAAGGGTACAGTAATTAAACCCAAAAAGGCAATCTGTAAGACTTTCATGTAAATTTTCATACCTATCTCCTTTTTAAAATTTTCTCATTGATTATAGTATTGCACAAACAATGTCAACCTTTCAAGTAAATAGTCTTGACAACACCAAACTGTTGTTTTATAACTGATTACCCAATCGGGCGGATAGCTCAGTGGGAGAGCGTCGGCCTTACAAGCCGAAGGTCGCAGGTTCGAGCCCTGTTCCGCCCAGATAGATATATATTGATCTTTTACAAGAGACTTATAAAAAGGAATATGCGGGGTGGTAGTTAAGTTGGTTATAACGCCGGCCTGTCACGTCGGAGGGCGCGGGTTCGAGTCCCGTCCACCCCGCTTTTTTTATAGAAATAGGGGGTAATATGCATATTGAGGTTACCGAATCTATTAAAAAGCTAAAGCCATATGAACCAGGAAAGCCTATAGACGAAGTATCAAGGGAATATGGTATAACCGATATAATAAAACTCGCCAGCAATGAAAACGCCCTTGGTGCATCTCCAAAAGCTGTTGAAGCAATCAGTTCATATTTGAAGGAGGTCTTTTTATACCCTGATGGAGGTGCTTATCACCTCAGAACAAAGCTGGCTCAAAAACATTATGTAGAGTTAAAAAACATCCTGATTGGAAATGGGACTAATGAGATTATTGATATCTTAATAAGGGCCCTTGTCAGACCGGATGAGGAAGTCCTCCTATCAAAATACTCCTTTATCATGTACAAGATCGGTGCAATGGCTCATGATAGAAGGATAGTTGAGGTCCCAATGAAAGACTGGAGGTTTGATGTAGAGGCCCTTGCTCATGCGGTAACCGATAAGACAAAGATTGTTTTTATAGCCAATCCTAACAATCCAACAGGCACTTACATCACAAAAGATGAATTTGAATGGTTCCTGGAAAACACCCCAGAACATCTTATAATTGTTATGGATGAGGCCTATTTTGAATATGTGGATCAGAATGATTACCCCGATTCAAGTACTTATATCTCTAAGGACCCACGAATTGTTACATTAAGGACCTTTTCAAAGATATACGGTCTTGCCGGTCTCAGGGTTGGTTACGCTGTGGCACATGAGGATATTGTTAACTACTGCAACAGGGTCAGAAATCCTTTTAATTGTAACAGCCTTGCCCAGATAGCAGCAATCGCAGCAATGGATGATAAAGAGCATGTTAAAAGGAGCAAAGAACTTGCAGACAGAGGTAGAGAGTTCCTTACAGAAAAGATGTCTGAACTTGCTATCTGGCATATTGCAGGAAATACGAACTTTATACTGATAGATGTAAAAAGACCATCTGGTGAGGTGTTTCAGGAAATGTTAAAACGTGGTGTTATTATAAGGCCTCTCGTTCCCTATGAGATGCCAACCCACTTCAGGGTAACAATAGGCTTGCCAGAGGAAAACAATCGATTTGTTAACTCGCTATCAGAAGTCCTTGGAATCAAAAATTAAAAATTCAGCCCTCTTAGACGTTCTACGAGGCAAGGAACCGAATCGTACTCCCGTCTGGTTTATGCGTCAGGCTGGACGCTATCTCCCTGAATACAGAAAGATCAGAGAGGGCAAAAACTTTTTTATCATGTGTAAGACACCAGAGATTGCAACAAGGATCACACTTCAGCCTGTTGAGCGCTATGACCTTGATGCAGCAATAATCTTTTCAGATATACTTGTGCCGTTAGAACCTGTTGGTTTTGATGTGGTTTTTGATGAAAAAGGGCCCTATATTACAAATTGTCTTTCTCGAATTAATAAACTCCCTGAAGGCTCAGGTAAAACTATTGATTTATCAAAGATTGATTTTCTCTTTAAAACTATAAGGCTTGTTAAAGATGAACTAAATAACCGACTCCCCCTGATTGGATTTTGTGGTGCTCCCTTTACACTTGCGTGCTATTGTATAGAGGGGCGTACATCAAGGACATTTGATACTGCAAAACGATACATGAATATGGAACAGAAAAACTTCTTTGCCCTTATGGAAAGGCTTACTGAGTCACTTAAAGAGTATCTCTTTGCCCAAATTGATGCAGGGGTAGATCTTGTTCAGATCTTTGATTCCTGGGCAGGTGCATTGAGTCCTGTTGACTATAAAACAAAAAATCTGCCTTACATTAAACAACTAATTTCAGCTGTAAAAGAACGGAATGTACCAGTTATTTACTACTCAAACGGTACAAGCTCCTATCTCGATATTATAAAAGAGTGTGGTGCTCAATGTATAAGCATTGATTGGCGTATTGATATTGAAATAGCAAGGTCTATACTTGGTGATATTGTTATTCAGGGTAATCTTGATCCAGCTGCTCTATTTAAACCTGATAAGGAATTAGTAGAGGATGTGAGATATATCCTCTCTGGTGCATTGAAAAATGGTCAAAACAGATACATATTTAACCTTGGTCATGGAATTCTAAAACAGACAGATCCTGACAAGATTGACCTTATTGTTGATATTGTACATAATTTTAGTGGATAGATTATGGCAGATGAAAGATTCAGGATTGATGTCGAGACGTTACTCAAATATGATATCCCGGGGCCTCGTTATACAAGTTATCCAACAGCTCCAATCTTTCATAAGGGTGTTGGTCAACAGGACTACATAAATCATCTAAAGAAATCGGCCAGAGAATCAGAAAAACCAATTTCTGTATACTTTCATATCCCATTCTGTAAGATAATGTGTCATTTCTGTGGCTGTAATGCCATGGTTATAAAGAGGAAGGATATAATTGATAGGTATCTGGATGATCTTGATAAAGAGATGGATCTTGTGTCTGATATTCTTGGCAGAAGGCGTATAATATCTCAGATGCATTGGGGTGGTGGTTCTCCAAATTCCATAGGAGATGATAGAATAAAAAGACTTTTCTCAAGTATTAAAAGTCACTTTTCCTTTAGTGAAGATGCCGAGATTGCCCTTGAGATAGATCCCCGATCTTCATCCCCGGATCAGATCTTTTTTCTTAGAGAGCTTGGATTTAACAGGATAAGTATGGGGGTACAGGACTTTGATCCAAAGGTTCAACGTTTGATAAATCGCATACAACCAGAATCTGTTACCATACCAATTTTTGAGGCATGTAGAAGGTCAGGGTTCAAAAGTATCAATATAGATCTTGTCTATGGATTACCGGGTCAGAGCTGGGATACATTTAGATATACGGTTGAGAAGGTCATTGAACTTTCTCCTGATAGGATTGCACTGTTTAGTTTTGCCTATGTCCCCTGGATGAAACCACATCAGAAAAAGATCCTTAAGGAGTGGCTACCTAAGCCTGTAGAAAAATTTAATACATTCGCACAGACTGTTAATATGTTGATGGATGCTGGGTATGAACAGATAGGTATGGATCACTTTGCCAAACCTGATGATGAGCTCTGTATAAGTCTTAAAAATGGCAATCTTTACAGAAATTTTCAGGGCTACACAGTAAAGAGGGCAGACGATCTTATAGGGTTTGGTGTCACATCTATTGGTGAGGTTAAGGATGGATATTTTCAAAATCTAAGACGCCTTGGTGATTACCATCTTGCTATCTCAAAAGGATCTTTTGCAACTGAAAAAGGTTATATAAAGACACAAAACGATAACCTTCGAGGCTACATAATAAGAGAAATTATGTGTAATCTCAGGGTTAATTACGAAAAGGTTTCTGCTCTTTTTGGTATAGAAAGTTTTTCAGATCAGTTCCATTTAGAGCTTGAACGGCTTTTAGATCTGCAAAATGAGAATCTCGTTGATCTAAGAGAAGATGGTCTGTACGTTACACCAAAGGGCAGGTTCTTCCTAAGAAACATCGCTATGATCTTTGATGAGTATCTACCAGAGCTAAACAAGTCAGGTAGGGCAAAATTTAGTAGAACTATTTAGATCATAAATGGCAGACTTTGTAATACTTGTGAACCTTGGAGGACCTTCTAGCCCGGCTGAGGTAAAGTCATTTTTGTTCAGAATGTTTTCTGATAAGAACCTGATCAGAACTCCTTTCAGTGAGTCACTTCAGATGGTACTGGCAGGTATTATAACAAGGATAAGGACAAACAAGACTAAAAAAATGTATGATGCTATAGGATGGGATTCACCCCTTTTGAGAATTACAGAAAATCAAGCAAAGTTAATCAAAAAGATACTCAACGAACAAGAATTAGATACCGAAGTAAGATGGGCGATGATGTATTCTGAACCACTATTAGATGATGTCCTTAGAAAGATAAAAGAATATATTGAAGATGATACAAGGATTATAATTGTTCCTATGTTCCCTCACTATTCATATTCAACAACAGGTGCGATTGAGAAAAAGTTGGAGATCCTTGCAAAGCGGTACAGAATTTCTCAAAAAAAGATACATTTTATCAGAAGCTTCCACCTGGAGCAGGGTTATATCGACCATTATGTATCTAATATAAAAGATATAGGTCCACAAGAAGAGGATGTGGTTATCTTCAGTGCACATAGTATTCCATATAGGCAGATAAAAAGAGGGGATCCCTATGAAAATCAGGTTAAGGAAACTGTAAAAAGAATAGTTGAGAGAACCTCTTTAGATTTTAACTACAGGCTTGGCTTTCAAAGTAAGGTTGGACCAATTGAATGGCTTGGTCCGTCATTAAAAGAGGTTGTGAATAAGTGCATTGCTGAAGACTTTAAAAGGATTATTATAGTCCCTATAAGTTTTGTGACTGAAAACCTTGAGACCCTTTATGAACTCGATATAATGTTTAAAAAGAAGATAGAGAACGCTAAGGTTGACTATATAAGGTTACCCTGTCACAATGAAGACAGTGGACTTGCAAAGTCACTTGCTGATTTGATAGAGGCAAAATTAAAGATTGGGAGTGAGATATGCGAGATGTAATTGTAGTCGGAGGAGGAATTGCCGGTCTTTCCCTTGCATATCTTTTAAAAAAGGGTGAACATCCTTTAGATGTACTTGTATTAGAAAAAAAGGCATCTGTAGGTGGTAAAAACCGTACCGAAGAGGTAGAGGGTCATTTAATTGAGATAGGTCCAAATGGATTTTTAAGCAGCAAAGAGGAGGCCATTGAACTTGTTAAAGATGCAGGATTTACAGATAATATTTTATATTCAAGTGATGCAGCAAGAAAGCGTTTTGTCTTACATAACGGTACACTTCACAAGCTGCCTGAAGATCCAAAGGAGTTCTTAAAGAGCAGGCTACTTTCAGTTGCCGGTAAACTCAGATTACTCTCCGAACCAATCATGAGCCAAAAGAAGGGGACTGATGATGAGACGGTTGCTCAATTTGCTATCAGGAGACTTGGAACAGAGGCCCTTGATAGATTAATTGACCCAATGGTAACTGGAGTCTTTGCTGGAGACCCATACAGATTGAGTCTAAAAAGCAGCTTCCCAAAGATCTTTGAACTCGAGAGTAACTATGGTGGACTTTTTAAGGGTATGGTCAGGCTGAAAAAACAAAAGAAGTTAAAAGGAGGGCCTGCCGGTCCAGCTGGTGTGCTCACTTCCTTTAAAAAAGGGCAGGGATGGTTTTTAAAGGAACTTGCAAAAAAGGTGGAGGTAGAGACAGAAAGACAGGTGGAAAGGGTTTACTTTAAAAAGGATAGATGGGTGGTTTATGGAGATGGTTTTGAGTACGAATCAAGATTTGTTGTACTCGCCACACCTGCATACATTACCCATGATCTTGTAAAGGATTTTATCGGTAGTGATGCAGAGGTTTTTAATGAGATACCCTATGCACCATGCGTGGTTGTTGCCTTTTCATATGATGATCCAGACAGAGAACTTAAGTCAAAACTCAATGGTTTTGGATTCTTAATTCCATCAAAAGAAAAGAGAAATATACTTGGAAGTCTCTGGACATCGAGTATTTTCCCTGGTTTCAGGTCCCCGGAAGATAAGTTTTTGATAAGAACGATACTTGGCGGAGCAAAACGGCCAGAGATGATTGAAAAGTCAGATAACGAATTGATAGAGATTACAAAGGATGAAATAAAGGATATAGTAGGTATTAAACAGGAGCCAGGGCTTATAAAAATATATCGTCATCCAAAGGGGATACCGCAGTATAATGTGGGTCACTCAAAGAAAGTAGAGGCAATAGAGCGTATTTCGAAGGAAAACGGATCGATATTCTTTGTAGGTAATGCCTACAGGGGGATATCGCTTGCAGATTGCATAAAGGATGCATATAGAATGAAACAGAGGATAATTGATGCAATAAATTCAAAAAAGGAGCATTAAGATGAAAAGCTATAGGAAGGAACTATGGTTTAATGTTCCAACAAGAAGGGCATTTATAAATATAACTGATCAGATAGAAAGATGTGTAAAAGAAAGTGGTGTAAAAGAGGGTCTCTGCCTTGTAAATGCAATGCATATTACAGCATCTGTTTTTATAAATGATGATGAGCCAGGGCTTCATCAAGACTATGAGAGATGGCTTGAAGAGCTTGCTCCGCATGAACCACTATCAAACTACAAACATAATCTTACAGGGGAAGACAACGGAGATGCGCATCTCAAAAGACAGATAATGGGTAGAGAGGTTGTGGTTGCAATTACAGATGGTAGACTGGATTTTGGTCCATGGGAACAGATCTTCTACGGCGAATTTGATGGCAGACGTAAGAAAAGGGTACTTGTAAAGATTATTGGCGAATAATTCTGTTAAGTCCCCTATCCTGTATCAATAGACAGTTT